>NZ_AUEY01000037.1 GCF_000426225.1 Desulforegula conservatrix Mb1Pa | reverse complement strand
CTTGAACTTTAGGCGGTTCAGTTATTGGAGACTTCTTCTTATTCCAGGATCTGTCAAACTCTGTGAGTCCACCGGCAGAGCCGGGGGTTTACTTATGATTAATTATTCCAATTTCAGCATTCAACTGGAACATGGCCTCTCAAAGAGACTTTCCTTGGCGTCTATTTTAATTGCCAAATAGAATAATCTTGCAGCAATAAGACTCTGATCATATAAAAATATTTTTCATCATATATAGTGATTACTTTGAAATAAATTGATGGATGAGCGCTCTGCATCAATAAATTTACATTTTATGGTTTTTACCGGATTAAAGTCATGAAAACAGAAATTCTTATTACAGGCGATGAGATACTCAAAGGAGATATTTCTGACACAAATTCTTCATACATTTCAGGCAGACTACTTGAAACAGGAATAAGACCATCAAGATTCAGTATAACAGGTGATGATGAATCTGAAATATCACAGGTAATAACCGAAATAGCGGCAAGGGCCGAAATAGCGATAGTCACAGGCGGCCTTGGTCCCACATCCGATGACGTCACGGCATCAGCTGCGGCAAAAGCAGCTGGAGTTGACCTAATAGAAAGTGCTGATGCACTTGAAATTATAGTTAAGAAACTGAATACAATCGGATCAAGGCTTAATACTTCAAACAGAAAGCAGGCTAATATTCCGGCAACTGCGACATGCATTGAGAACACAGCGGGCATTGCTCCTGGTTTTACAATAATGATCAACAACTGCCGTTTTTTCTTTCTGCCCGGAGTTCCATCAGAAATGAAAAAAATGATGGATAACAGTGTGATACCTACAATTTCCAATTTAAGGGGAATCAGCAGCAGGTTCATAGAACACAAGATCACCTTGCACGGAATTGCTGAAGCCCTGGCAAACGAGCTTCTTTCCGGGTTCAAAAGAGCTTTCCCTTCAATCAGCCTCGGTTTCAGGGCGCTTTCCCCTGGCGTGATCATTAAAATTTCAATGGAAGAAAAAGACAAAAATGATGAACTTTTATCAAAAAAAGCCCTTTCATGGATATCTGACAAATTCGGATCAAGTATTATTTCAGTATCAGGGCAATCCATGGAAGAATCTCTTGGAGATCTGCTCAAATCCAAAAAAATAAAAATCGCTGTCGCTGAAAGCTGTACAGGAGGCCTCATAGGTCATATGCTAACCAGCGTACCAGGCAGTTCGGATTATTTCCTCCTTTCTGCCGTTACTTATGCTAATGCTTCAAAAATTGCCGTATTGGGAGTCGATCCTGAAACATTAAAAAAATACGGCGCTGTCCATGAAAAAATTGCCATGGAAATGGCCGAAGGCGTGAGACGTATTTCAGGAGCAGGCTACGGGCTTTCTTTGACAGGCGTTGCAGGCCCTGGAGGAGGAACACCTGATAAACCTGTTGGGACAGTGTGCATTGGGATTTCAGGCCCGTCAGGAACAAGGGCTACAAAATTCCTCGTACCAGGTTTTGACAGGGCTATGACCAAGCGTAGATTCGCTTATCAGGCTCTTGATATGTTAAGAAAAGAGGTTTTAAAAAATTAAGATGGCAGACATTCTTGAGGTCAGAAATCTGGTCAAAACCTACCCTGGGGTAAAGGCCGTAAACGGCATAAGTTTCTCCATCCCTGCCGGGTCATGTTTCGGGCTTTTAGGCCCTAACGGCGCAGGCAAAACCACATCCATTGAGGTTATAGAAGGAGTTCTGGCCCCTGATTCAGGTGAAATCCATTATAAGGGTAGACCAAGGGGCAAAATGTTCAGACAGGAGGTTGGAATTCAGTTCCAGAATACAGACCTTCCGGCATTCCTGACTGTTAAAGAAAGTCTCGGGACATTCAGAAATCTTTATACGAGAAAAGCTCCCTTCGAAGAGCTCATTAAGCTCTGCCATCTTGAGGATATTCTTGACAGGGACAACAGAGAAATATCAGGAGGCCAGAAACAGAGACTGCTCCTTGCGATGGCTCTTGCAAACGATCCTGAGCTTGTTTTTCTAGATGAGCCAACAACCGGTCTTGATCCCCAGGCAAGACGTAATTTATGGGATCTTGTGGATGACATCAGAAAAAAAGGCAAAACATTGGTCTTAACGACCCATTATATGGAAGAAGCCGAAATTCTCTGTGACCTCATCGCAATAATGGATATGGGTAAAATAATTGCTTTCGGATCCCCCAAGGAACTTCTCAGTTCATGCGGTCAGTCTTCAGTTATTGAAATAAGTCTTGGTGCAAGCAGGGGCAAAATGGACGATTTCCCTTTTGCATGGGCATCATCAGGCGGGCTTGCAGAAATACTCACAAACGACATAGACGTCTGCATCAGGGAGCTTGTGCAAAGGAACATCAACCTATCATCCCTTACAGTAAGGTCAATGAATCTTGAAGACCTGTTCCTGAAACTCACCGGCAGATCATTGAGGGACTAAAATGTTTACAAGAATTTTCACCCTTTTTATGGCAAGGAACAAGGAATATTTCAGGGACAAGTCGGCTCTCGGCTGGAACTTCATATTTCCTTTTCTTATAATCGCTGGTTTTGGTGTCATTTTCACAGGCAATTCAAGGGATATCTATAAAATTGCTATCACCGGCCCTGCTCCAAATACCCAGGAAATATCTTCACTCTATGAAAATTTCAGATCAATGAAAATGCTTCAGTTTTTAAATTATGAAACATTTGATTCTGCCTCTGCAAAACTGAGCCATCACAAAGTCGACATGATTTTTGAACCTTCAACCGGCAAGTACTGGATAAGCAAAACATCGCCCAAAGGTTATATTGCCGAAAAGATTCTCGAGGCAGCATCAACCGATCAGCACCAGGATAAAAAGCTTATAAAAATAGAGATTGAAGGCAAGGAAATCCCTTATCAGGAATGGCTTTTCCCGGGCATCCTCGGCATGAACATGATGTTTAGTGCCCTTTTCGGGGTTGGTTATGTGGTGGTCAGATACAGAAAAAACGGGGTTCTTAAGAGACTCAGCGTCACCCCTCTTAAACCGTGGGAGTTTCTGACAGCCCAAATGCTATCAAGAATGTTTCTCATTATATTTTCCACATCAATAGTTTATACAGGATGTTCGCTTCTCTACGGCTTCAAATGCAGAGGATCTTTTGTGGATCTTCTGATAACTGTTGCCCTCGGAGGCTTTTCAATGATTTCCCTAGGACTTGTCATCGCCTCCAAAACTAGCAGCGAAGAGCTGGCAGAAGGTCTTCTTAATTTTATAACATGGCCCATGATGTTCCTTTCCGGAGTATGGTTTTCACTTGAGGGAGCAAAGCCATGGGTTATAACAATGTCAAAATTTCTTCCCTTGTACCACCTTATTTCAGCCGCCAGAAAAATAATGAATGATGGCTCTGGTTTATATGAAATAAGATACGAACTGATATCACTTGCGCTTATGAGTCTTGTTTTTTTGACCATAGGATCACTGCTCTTCAAATGGGGCAAGGAATGACATGAAAATAAAAAAAGATTTCAGGATTTTGTCTTCGTGCTATCAAAGCATGGAAAAGCTGACTGATCTTATGTGCAATAACAGGGTTGGAGAAGCAAAAATTATGGCTGAAGGCCTTGATGAAAATGGGATTTCCCATCGAGAAATCATGGGCGATTGGTGCGGTCTTGAGCCTGAATCATTTTTCGATATCTGCCATGGCATACCAGCCTCATTTGTTTCAGGTATTTCCAAGTCCCCTGAACGCATAGAAATTATTGCTGAAAGCAGATCATATTCGGGCAGAATTTTTTATTCATCCTACGACACCCAATTCGGCAGGTGCGTGTGCACACTAACCGATATAGGGCTCTGCTCCATAGATTTTTCAGAAGATGAAGAAAAGACTATTTCAGAAAAAACCAGAAAATGGCCCGGTTGCACTCCTGTAAAATCAGATGCAATGGTTCTTGAAACAAGAAATCAGATCTTTGGAATTATTCCAAATGACGAAAAAAACAGTATAAAAGTACATCTGATCGGAACTGATTTCCAGATTATGGTGTGGAAAACCATCGCAAGAATCCCTTTAAGAGGGAAAATCTCATACGGCCAGATCGCGTCAGAGATAGACAGGCCAAAGGCCTCAAGGGCCGTTGGCAATGCCGTGGGAGACAACCCTCTTGGCTACCTTGTGCCCTGCCACAGAGTCATGCCAAAATCAGGTGCATTAGGCGGTTTTAACGGAGGCCCCGCAAAAAAACTTGCAATGCTTGTTTACGAAACCGCCATTACTGGGGCGTAAGCTAAACCTTTTTTTAAAGAGAAAGGTTTTGCGGAGCTTTTTTCAAAAAGCGGCCCGCCGTAGGTTCATGATTTTCGATTTTTGATCGATGAATTTTGAACTATTGGTCTGGTTGCATCAATCATCAATCTAAATTCTAAAATCAAAAATTCTGTTTTTTTGATGGGAAATTGACCATACAAGGATAGGCATTATTGTATTTTCAGACGTTTCTGGATTCCGGCCTGCGCCGGAATGACAGAAATCGGACTTTTTGCGGCAATTTGACACTCACCAGATAAACAGCGACGTCAATTTTATGATCTCTCAGACTTTTTTAAAAAACTAACCTGCATTTTTTCTCATTTCTGAAATGGTTTGGGTATAATTGGAAGTTCCGAAAATAGCGGATCCTGCAACAAAGACATCGGCTCCGGCAGAGCTTATTTCCTTGATGGTTGAATTATTGACTCCGCCGTCAACCTGAATTCTTATATCAAGACCACGGTCATCTATCATTTTTTTAAGAGCACTTATTTTCTCTATGCTTGACTTGATGAATTTCTGCCCGCCGAAGCCAGGGTTCACACTCATTATCAGAACAAAATCAAGATAGTCGAGGGACCACTCTATTGTTGAAAGTGATGTCGCAGGATTCAGGGCAACGCCTGCCTTTACACCTGATTCTTTAATAAGCTGAAGAGTCCTGTTCAAATGAATACAAGCTTCAGCGTGGACAGATATGAGATCAGCTCCAGCACTAACAAAATCAGGGATCCTCAGATCAGGCTTAACAATCATGAGATGAACATCAAGGGGAAGATTCGTAACCTTTTTGGCGGCTTCGACAATTATTGGCCCATAACTGATATTGGGGACAAACTGGCCATCCATAACATCTATATGTATCCAGTCGGCTCCTGCATTGTCCACAGCCTTAATATCATCTCCAAGACGCGTAAAATCCGCAGACAGAATTGATGGTGCTATTAGCTTTTTCATTTATTAACTCCGTTTGATATCGATCTTCTTAAAACACGCTGCAAAAAAACCGTCCATACCTGCGATATGTGGCAGAATCCTGATCATTCCAGACTTATCCCCATATTCTGTATCCTTCAAATTAAATGGATGTTTTTTTAATATTTCCGGTATATTCTCATCAAGAATATAATCAGGTCTTTTTTGAAGAAAAGTGCTTACAACGTCCTGATTCTCTTCAGGTTCGAATGAACATACAGCATATACAAGTCTGCCGCCCGGCTTTACTGCATCTGCCGCATTTATCAGTATAAGACTTTGTCTTTTTGAATATCTTGAAAGATCCTTTTTGCTTTCTGTCCATTTTGCATCGGGATTTCTTCTTAAAACTCCAAGCCCAGAGCACGGAGCATCAACAAGTATCCTGTCAAACAACTCTGAATTTGAATTTTCCAAAGGATTTTCAAAATCCTGAACAATTGTACTGACATTTGTAATTCCAAGTCTTTTCATTTCCTGATTAAGCTCAATAAGCTTTCTGGGATCATTATCAGAAGCAATGATGATCCCGTCATTTTTCATTATTTGACCTATATGACCGGTTTTTCCGCCAAGACCACAGCATGCATCGAGAACTCTTTCTCCTGGCTTTGGATCAAGAAGAATGGCAATCATCTGGGCTGCCTCGTCCTGAACCTGAAAAACGCCCTCATTTAAATCTAAAAGATTCTGAATATTCTGTTTAAGGCCGGTAATGTTTAATCCATTTTCAGAATAATTATGAAGCTCAACTGTGTCTGAATCGACTTTCAGCTTTTCAGCCAGGCTGTCTCTATCTCCTTTTAAGGTATTCACCCTAAGAGACAATGGCGGAATGGAGTTAACATGTTCAGCAAGGGCCTCAGCCTGTTCAATGCCAAACCTTGCAATCCACCTTGAAGACAGCCATCCGGGGATTGAATGTCTTGCATAAAAATAATCTGTTTCATCTAATGCAGGGTCAGGAAATGGCATTCCTTCATGTATGGATACAGATTTCCTTAAAACAGCATTAATGAATTTAGAAATAAAAGGTTTTTTTCTTATTTTTTTGGCAAGCTCAACAGAAGTGTTAACAGAGGCTGAAACAGGAATTCGATCAAGATATTTAATCTGAAAAATACCGATTCTAAGAATATTAAGAACCGATGGTTCGATTTTGACAATTTCAGTAGTGGATGCGCATGATACTATCCAGTCAAGCATTCCTCTGTGCCTGAGTACTCCATATATAATGGCATTGGCTAAACCCTGATCAGGTCTTGATAAATTTTTACCCGTCATTTTTTTTTCAAGGGCGATATCAATTGTTACTCCTGATATGGATATATAATCGAGTACTTCAAGTGCAAGAAGCCTTGGATCATATGAAGAAGGGCTTGAGTTGTTATGATTCTGAGTATTCTTTGTACGTCTTTTATTTTCTGAATTGATCATATTACTTCATTTGGTTTAAGGGCTTATCCAGTAAAAAACGAGCCGATTCACATGGTTCAAGTAAAAACAGAACCCTTTGAAATCTTGTTGCCTGCCAGAAAGTCCCTTATTCCAAGTCTCTTGCCCGAAGCACCCTGGATTTCCATTATGGAAATAGCGCCATCAGCTGCGGCTATAATAAGCTCGGACTTTGATTCTGATAAAACTTGTCCCGGTGTTGCTCCAGTAACATCCAAAGCAACAGGAATTGCCCGGATTACTTTGTAAAAAGTTCCGCCGAGTTCTGTGAATGCTCCAGGCCATGGCGTAACTCCGCGGATAAGGAAATCAATCCTGGCTGCACTGTCACTCCATATAATCCTGCCAAGTTCTTTTCTCAGCATTGGCGCAAGCGTAGCCTTTTCATGATCCTGCGGTACAGGAACAACGTTGCCATTTTCAAGACCTTCAAGGGTTTTCAGAATAAGACCGGCTCCGATTAGAGAAAGCCTGTCATGAAGAGATTCTGAAGTATCCTCGGGATGAATTGGAGTCTCTTCCTGAAGAAGTATCGCTCCTGTATCCATGCCCCTTTCCATGAACATTGTGGTTATGCCGGTCTTTTCATCTCCATTTATTATGGACCACTGAATCGGAGCCGCCCCTCTGTATTTTGGAAGAAGTGAAGCATGAATATTTACTGGCCCAAGCCTTGGGATTTCAAGAATCCTAACTGGCAGAATATGACCGTACGCGACAACAACATAAGCATCAGGAGAAAGAGCCATAAGGGTTTCAAACTGCTCATCGCCCTTCATATTTTCTGGCTGATAAACATTGAGGCCATATTCTTCGGCCTTTACTTTTACAGGAGGAGGCGAAAGTTTCTTTCCCCTGCCCTTTGGTCTGTCTGGCTGAGTTATAACAAGCTGTATTTCATGGCCTGCCCTGACAAGGGATTCGAGGGCCGGAACAGCGAAATCAGGGGTTCCCATGAATACTATTTTCAATTTATTTGTCATTATTATTGTCTTTTAAAAACTTAGAGGCAAAAAAAATGGATACAAGGCAAAATAACCAGGCCCTAAAAAGCGTATTGAAATTAGCGTTTTCCAAATAAAAAAACTTAATCCTCAAAGATACTGAGGATTAAGTTTTCACTGATTGGTTAATCGTCTTCAAATTTCATCTGTTTTTTGACCTTACGTTTATAGAGCTGCTTTTTAAGTGCGCTGAGCCGGTCAATGAAAAGAATCCCGTTAAGATGATCAATTTCATGCTGAAGAATTATTGCCAGCATTCCTTCGGCCTCTAAGGTGAACGAGTTCATATCAAGGTCAGTGTAATTTATGATTATCTTCTCGGCTCTTTTAACATCAGCCCTGAAATCAGGGACACTCAGGCATCCTTCTTCTTCAGAAATGACCTCACCCGTCATTTTAACAATCTCAGGATTAATAAAGACCTTAAACTCCCTTTTTTCAGGATCCCCCAAAGGATCTGCTATCAGAAATCTTTTGTCAGATCCGACCTGGTTAGCGGCAAGACCTATGCCAGGGGCTTTATACATGGTATCGGCCATGTCCTCGATTAATTGCTTAAGCTCTTCTGTTACTTCCTGTACAGGTACGGTAGGTTGAGCAAGAAATTTGTCCGGGTACGTCAAAATATTTAAAACAGTCATTGTTCCATCCGAAAATTAGACCTCTTCAGCCAGGACTTCGACTTCTTCAAGAAGCTTTGCCCCGAAACCGATGCTGAGAGCTGAAAATATGCCGACAATTATAACTGGAAATATCTGGAGAGCATGGTTTGCAAGGGAATAACCCGCAGCATACTCCATTTTAACTCCAAAAATTGTAACGGCAAAGATACTGCCAGCTTCCCAAATACCCCAGAAACCCGGAGCCGAAGGGAGCGCAATTACAAAACTTATGATAATCATTACCGCAGAAATTTCGAACAATGATAGATCTATTCCTGGGCAACCCTTAGCAAAAGCAAAATATGACAGAGCCAAAAGCAGCCATACTATAAATGATAAAAAAAGGCACATAAGCATCTGATATACCTTTTTAATTGCCTGAAATCCAGAGGCAATATTTTGAAGTATATTGTCAATGGGATTGCTTATGTATTTTCGGACATTTTCAGAAATACCGGCTCCGGCCAAGCCTGCCATTTTAGGCAAAAAATGTATCACTCTTGAGATGTAGCTTCTGCTCTTTTCAAAGCAGACAGATATTATAACAGCAATAAAAACGACACAGATCTTGACCATGCCAGAAGCCAGAGCTTCAAGCGTGGCTTTGTTTATTGTGTATGTTTTATAGGAAAATTTTATTTCAGGACTGATATCTACCGTTAAAAGACAAACGGTCATGAGTATAATCAGAAAGATCATGTCAAAAATGCGTTCAACGACGACTGTTGCAAAAGCTGAAGTAAAAGGGACCCCATATTTTTTCTTGATAGCAGCAGGTCTCACTATCTCCCCAATTCTTGCAGGCAGGATACAGTTAAGCATAAAACCGGTCATTGTCAGATTGAAGGCTTCCCAAAAACCAATCTCTGCAAGAGGCCCTACAATAATCCTCCATCTAACGGCCCTTGCCATATAGCTTAACAAAATCAGCAAAGTGGTTGGAATAATCCACAGATATTCAATAGTCTTCAAATACATCACAAGATCAGAAAAAGGAATATTCCTGAAGGAAAAATACATGGCCACCCCTGATATGGCTAATCCAATCATCAGAGAAACGGCCATTTTCTTATTCATATGAAACATATTTTATCTTTTTAATTCCCTAAGGATTTCCCTTGCGGTCTCTGCATCCTTTTTGATCTGGGCAGAAAGTTCGTCAAGACCCGAGAATTTTTTCTCTTCCCTGAGTCTGGCAATAAAATCAACTTTTATTTTCTTACCATAAATATCCGACGAGAAGTCAAAAAGATGGACTTCTGCGGTAAACATATCATCGCCAAAGGTTGGACTGACACCCATATTGGCAACTCCGTCAAATCTTTTTCCATCAATTTCTGCGGTTACCGCATAAACTCCATACTTGGGACAAAGCTCATCCTGAAACAATATATTTGCTGTGGGAAATCCCAAAAGTTTCCCGCCTCGGTTCCTTCCCCTTACGACCTCGCCTCGTATCTGATAATATCTTCCGAGCATTGATGCCGCACGTCCGACATCGCCTGAAAGAATTGTCTCTCTAATCCTTGTGCTGCTTATTCGGTCACCCTCTTGAAGGCATTCTATCCAGTCAGGAAGCACTACCTGATATCCAAGCTTGCCCCCCATTGCCTTAAGAAAATCTATATTACCCTTGCGGTTTTTACCAAAAGCGTAATCCCTTCCCGCAACAATGGCTTTCATGCCGATTTTTTCCACAAGAATTTTCTCGAGAAAATACTCAGGATCAAGGGCTGCAAATTCTTCAGTAAAATTAATGCAGATGAGAACATCAATACCCGAAGCTTCTATTCGCTCTTTCTTCTGCTCGTAAAGAGTTATAAGTGGGGGGCTTGATCCGTTTCTCAGAACTTTAAGCGGATGGGGTTCAAAAGTCATGACAATAGCTGTACCACCAATTTCTCCTGCCTTCTTTATCACCGCATCCATAAGAGAATGATGGCCTTTGTGAACACCGTCAAAATTACCTATTGTAACTACAGCATTTTCAAAAGGAATTTCAATTTCCGCAAGACTTTCAATAACCTTCATTACACCCGCCATATACAACCTTTAAGAACCTTTTGTTACTTAATCAAAAAAAAGCATATTAATCACATATAATTATAACTGTCCAATTTTTTTCAATATCATCCGGTTAAAAAACCCGAATAAAAACCTGGGTAGGTAAATTTAAATAGAGCTATTCAAAAATCTGGTGTAAAGGGATTGATCATAAATTAAGGAGTATATTTTCAAAATAGCCGGTATGTGTTTTCATAATCTTGTCATTAACAATTATTCCTGCATTTTTGAATTGCTTTTGAGTGTGTGTGACAATAAAAAAGATATAAAACACGGTTCAGGCATAATATGGCCGACCTGAGTCAAAAAGTCAGATTCCAGTAATTCCGGTGAAGGCCTGGAATCACACTTTTTGCGACTTTGTCAGAACTTTTATAAAATATTATCAAGATAGTGACTTCCGTCATCTGTCAATGACGACTGGAGATTGTTTGTGGATTTTCATGCTTTGATTCGTGACTATGGCTATTGGGCCGTGCTGATTGGAACATTTCTTGAAGGTGAAACCATTCTGATCCTCGGAGGAGTAGCTGCACAAAGTGGTTCTCTGGAGCTTGCATTCGTAATGCTTTCAGCCTTTGCTGGAAGCTCGTGCGGTGATCAGCTATACTATTTCATCGGTCGCTGGCAGGGAAGAGCACTGCTTTTGCGCTTTCCCCGCTGGAGCCGGGCAGCGGCCAAAGTCAGCAAACACGTTAAACGTCATCAGAATTTCATTATCCTATGTTTCCGATTTTTCTACGGCCTGCGCAATGTCACCCCATTTGTTCTCGGAATAAGTCATGTGCGCGTACCCCGTTTTGTCATTCTGAATCTCATAGGTGCCGGTATATGGTCAATCTCATTCGCCTCGCTTGGTTTTCTTCTTGGTGAGGCACATGAGCGAGCCCTTGGAAAAGGATACAGCTGGGTACTCATTGTCATTGTTCTTATTCTGGGCTTAATATACTGGGGGTACCGCAGATGGAAAGATTCAAGAGAACCGTACCAGCCGCCAGAAACACTTGATATCCCAATTCTTGACGAGAATATTATCAGAAAGAAAAAACAAGGTTAAAAATCAGGTTAAGACAGTTGCCTTGCTATGCTCCAGGAGGGTCGCTTTTTTAAAAAAGCTCGCCCCCCTACCCCTCATTGTATGGAATTCAGCAACAATAACCCACAGGAATATTTACTGCTTGTTAAAGCCATGATGTTCTTGGGAAAGGATATTCCGGAAATCAATTCTGAAATTATTTGTATCAGAGTGATTTAATAAAGACCTTAAACAAAGATTATAGTAACTTATTTTTACTGTTTTTTAAGAGTAGCGGATCTGAAAAGGTATGTGGATTTTTGAATCATGATAGTGGAGCGGGAAACGAGATTCGAACTCGCGACTTCAACCTTGGCAAGGTTGCACTCTACCACTGAGTTATTCCCGCTCTATCATTACACCATGAGTTTAAAGCTGGATATTGTAGCCGTTTTTCAGGCCCGAAATCATATTTCTTTTATTGGAGGCGGCATCCGGATTTGAACCGGAGATAAAGGCTTTGCAGGCCTCTGCCTTACCGCTTGGCCATGCCGCCTCATAAAAGAAATTGGAGCGGGAAACGGGATTTGAACCCGCGACTTCAACCTTGGCAAGGTTGCACTCTACCACTGAGTTATTCCCGCTCAGTTCGTGAGCAAGCTTTTAAACTTTTTGCCCCGACTTTGTCAATTAAAAAAAACTAATTTTTAAAAATTTTGCCTAACCTGTAAAAATAGTCAAAACCCGACCACATGGTGAATACAAGAGCAATCCATAGCAGTATCGTTCCGATTGCATGCATGTTCAGTCCAAGATACGGATAATGCAGCACAAGCGGTATCACGGCTGCTATCTGAAATCCTGTCTTAAGCTTGCCAAGGCTTGATGCACCGGGGTCCTGACCAACTTCTGCAACAACTGACCTAAGGCCAGTCACGGCCATTTCACGGCCCACGATGAGGCAGATTATCCAGGCCTGGGCCCATCCCCTTTCAACAAGCATTATAAATGCTGAAGCCATAAGAAGTTTATCGGCCAGAGGATCAAGCATTTTCCCGAGATCAGAAACAAGCCCCTTTTTTCTCGCAAAAAAGCCGTCCAGATAATCTGTTGCTGCCGCAATACAGAAAAAAAGAGCCGCAAAAAACGTATATATGCGGCCTTCATGCATCATAAGGACTATAAAAACAGGAACAACGGCAACTCTTGAGAGAGTAAGAAAATTAGGATCTGTCAGTAAAGATTTCAGCTTTTTAATTTTATCTTTCATTTTTCCTCTATTAAGACTTCAGTTCTTAAGTTAGCTGAATACTTCTCATATCCATTATATTCAGATAAAGCTATTACATCCTGATCTGTAGGATCTATTTCAGATAAAAGCATTGATACTGTTTTACCCAAAACAGGGTGCACAAAATAAGGATTAAGCGCAGAAAGAGGTTTTAAAACAAATCTTCTTTGATGCATTCTCTGATGGGGAATTGTAAGCTTCGGGGTATTAATAATAATATCATCAAAGAAAATGATATCAATATCAATGACTCTTGGGCCAAACCTTGGCACTGAAAAATCACGCCCTGATTCAGCCTCAAGCATCTTGAAATAATCAAGCAGTTCAAAAGGGTCTAATAATGTTTCAAGCTTTCCAACCGCATTTATAAACCACTGCTGATCAGTATAATCCTGGGGTGATGAAATATAATATTCCGATTTTTCAATAAGTCGGACTTTTTTTATCTCTTTTGAGAATCTCTCCATAATACAGGCGCAGTTCTCAAGAGCATTTCCCATATTTGAGCCAATGGAAAAATAGACGGATGTTACCATTAAGGTGTCTCCAAAGTGATAATTCTTGGAGAGGACATCTCGCCACCAGCACTTTCTATCTCTAATTTAAAGGCATAATGATATCCTGACACAGCCTTTTCCCTGTAAATCCTTTCCGTTGAAGACACGGACCCGACAGGCTCAAAAGTATAAGGGCATGTTGGGCAAAACCGTGCCTTTGGAATCTTTGACTTATAAATATGAATGGCTTTGACATTCTCATAATTTGCCAGCTGCCAGGATACTTTTATCTCGCCATTTTCAAAAACTGCGTCCAGTTTTTTCGGAGGATCAGGAACCATGGATGATGGAGCCGAAGGAAATGCTTTTCTTCCGCATCCTCCAAGAAGGAGGATCAGAATAAAAAAGCAAGCTGAAAATATCAGATATGAAAATCTCTTTTCAATTTTTATATTTCCAGGTGAATTCTTCATGAAAAATATTATCCCAATATTTCCAAATTATGCAATCGTTTCTGACTCTATTGATTCAAAAGCCTTTTTGATTGATTCGTTAACATTTTCAGTCGAGGTTCCTCCTGCGGACTTTCTTCTGTCAACCATCCTTCTGACTTCAAGATATTCGTAAACATCTTTTTCAAACATCTCATCAAACTGGCGGAGAACTTCAAGCTCGAGGTGATCTATCTCGACTCCTTTGGCAAGAGCGTGGGAAACCATCCTTCCGGCAACGTGATGAGCTTTCCTGAAAGGCATACCCTTTGCTGCCAGATAATCCGCAAGATCTGTTGCATTCAAAAAGCCCTTGCTTGCCGAAGCCTCCATTACATCTTTCTTCACAGTCATATTAGGAAGCATACGGACATAAATATCTATGCAGTCTTTAAGCGTGTCTATCATCTCGAAAAGCGTTTTCTTGTCTTCCTGCATGTCACGGTTGTAAGCAAGCGGCAAAGATTTCATCATTGTAAGAAGAGAAAAAAGAGCGCCGTAAACACTACCAGTCTTGCCTCTGACAAGCTCAGGAATATCGGGATTTTTTTTCTGAGGCATTATGCTGCTGCCGGTAGTGAAGGCATCGGAAAGCGTGATAAACGAAAACTCAGATGTTGACCAAAGTATAAGTTCCTCGGATATTCTGCTGAAGTGCATCATGCATATGCTAGCGCAAGAAGCGAGTTCGAGCATGTGATCACGATCAGATACCGCATCCATGCTGTTTGCAGATATTTCAGGAAAATCGAGAAGACGCGCCACATATTCCCTGTCTATGGGATAGGTAGTTCCAGCAAGAGCGGCGCTACCGAGCGGCATTACATTTATTCTTTTCAGACAGTCTTCGAATCGCCTTGCGTCCCTTGTGAACATTTCATAGTAAGCCATCATATGATGGGAAAAAAGTACGGGCTGCGCTCTCTGGAGATGGGTATATCCTGGAAGAATCACATCAATATGCTTTTTTGCAAGCTCCGCAAAAACATGTCTCAAGGCTCTAAGAAGCTGAATAATCTCTTTTACCTCGTCCCGCATGTACATCCTGGAATCAAGGGCCACCTGATCATTCCTGCTTCTTCCGGTGTGGAGCTTCTGGCCTGCCTCACCGATCTTCTCAACAAGCCTGCTCTCAATGTGCATGTGAATATCTTCAAGGCTGTCAGAATACTCCATTCTTCCAGCCTCAATGTCCATCCTTATCTCTTCAAGACCCTTTGCAATCTGCTCAGACTCTTCAGGGGTAATCATTCCAACCTTTGCCATCATTTTGGCATGGGCTATACTCCCTGCAATGTCATGACGATAAAGACGCTTATCCACCTGAATGGATGAGGTAAAACGCTCAACCATCCTGTCTGTTTTTTCACTGAATCTTCCGCTCCAGAGCTTTTCCGACATTTATCAAGATTCCCAAAGTAAAGTTTGCCAAATTAAAGTTTGTTTAAACAGGTTTATATGCATTTTATGATCAATCGGCCTTAAAAAAACACCGGTGAGTAGTGAGTAGGTCGGATTAGAGCGTTCTTTGCTCGTAATCCGACAATAAACCGAGTGTCTTTGGCTGGTCGCTTTTTAAAAAATAAGCTCCTAAAATGAGCCGACTATTTTTCCATAAGGCTTCTGATTCTAAGCCTCAGTGCATTCAGACGAATAAAGCCTTCCGCGTCCTTCTGTCTGTATACGGAATCGCCTTCGAATGTTGCAAAGGATTCGCTGTAGAGTGATTTTTCGGCCTTTCTACCAAGAACATAACAGTTGCCTTTGTAGAGCTTGAGCCTGACAACTCCTGAAACTGGCTTCTGGGCAGCATCTATCATATTCTGTAGCATCTTCATCTCAGGGGAGAACCAGAAACCGTTATATATAAGCTGGGCATATTTCGGGATCAGAGAATCTCTTATATGACAGACTTCCCTGTCAAGCGTTATCGATTCCATGGCAAGATGGGCAAGCCGTAGAACAGTTCCGCCAGGCGTTTCATAAACTCCCCTTGACTTCATACCTACAAAACGGTTTTCGACAAGGTCGATGCGGCCAATTCCGTTTCTTCCTGCAATGGTATTCAGCCTCTTGAGAAACTTTGCTGGGCTGAGTTCCTCTCCGTCTATTGATACCGGATTCCCCTCGAGAAAGCCTATTTCTATAATTTCCGCCTTATCAGGAGCTTTTTCAGGAGGAACGGACATAGTATACATATCATCTGTAGCAGCAGTCCATGGATCTTCAAGAACTCCGCCCTCATAGCTTATATGAAGAATATTTCTGTCCGTGCTGTATGGTTTTGCCCTTGTTACAGGAACCTCAATACCATGTTTTTCAGCAAAGGCAATCAGGGATGTTCGTGAATTGAGATCCCACTCTCTCCAGGGAGCGATTATTTTTATATTCGGATTAAAGGCAAAATAGGTAAGCTCAAATCTTACCTGATCGTTTCCTTTTCCTGTCGCGCCGTGGCTTACGGAATCAGCACCTTCAATTTTGGCAATTTCCATCTGACGCTTTGCTATAAGAGGTCTTGCAAGGGAAGTTCCAAGAAGGTACTGCCCCTCGTAAATTGCGTTTGCCCTGAACGCGGGGAATACATAATCACGGACAAACTCTTCTGTAAGATCATCCACATAAACCTTGGAAGCACCTGTTTTAAGAGCTTTGGGTTTTATGAAATCAAGCTCTTCTTCCTGGCCTATGTCTGCCGAAAAGGTGATAACCTCACAACCATAGGTTTCAATGAGCCATTTAAGAACAACCGACGTATCAAGACCGCCTGAATAGGCAAGAACAACTTTTTTTATATCAGACACTTTGCACCTCATAATTGGTTTAAGCACGGTTCAAACCATCATGCTTTATTCTAAAATTGCCTCCGGCGGGTCGCTTTTTTGTAAAAAAGCTCCGCAAAAAACTTCATGTTTTGAATAACTCACAAAAGTATCAAAAAACACAAACAGCTGAAAAGCGTCGAGTTTTTGATGATTTTGGAAATTAACTCATTTTTTTGATCCTAAGTAGTTTCAAGGATCATCGCCTCTAAACACGAAAGTTTAAGGGGGTATAGGGAATTTTTTCAAAAATCCCCCACGTTTTTTACCTATTTATCAGCACATCCATAATAGCCTTATGCATATGCATCTTGTTTTCAGCCTGATCCCAGAGCACTCCGGCGAGTCGCTTTTTTGAAAAAAAGCTCCGCAAAAAACTTCATGTTTTGAATACCTTACAAAAGTATCAAAAAAACACAAATAGCTGAAAAGCGTCGGGTTTTTGATAATTTTGCAAATTAACTCATTTTTTTGATCCTCAGAAATTTCAAGGATCATCGTCTCTAAACACGAAAGTTTAAGGGGGTAGGGGAAATTTTTTCAAAAATCCCCCACGTTTTTACCTATTTATCAGGACATCCATAATAGCCTTGTGCATATGCATCTTGTTTTCAGCCTGATCCCAGAGCACTGAGTTAGGGCCCTCCATTACTTCATCTGAAATTTCCTCGCCTCTGTGGGCAGGAAGGCAATGCATGACAATCGCATCTTTTTTGGCAAGATCCACAAGCTTCTTGTCCACAAGATATCCGGCAAAAGCCTTAAGGCGTTTTTCCTGTTCCTTTTCCATTCCCATGCTTGCCCAGACATCCGTATATATTACATCTGCATCTCTTACCGCTTCTTTGGGATCAGTTACTATCCTGATACTGCCTTTGCCTGTGGAAAGAGCCCTGTCAAGTATGGTCTTGTTCGGGAAATAGCCCTCAGGACATGCAAGTACAAGATCAAGCCCAAGAACAGCCGCAGCATTAATCCATGAGTGTGCGACATTATTGCCATCACCTACCCATGCGTATTTAAGCCCTTTGCATCCGCCCTTGCATTCGATAACAGTCAGAAGATCACTCAAAATCTGGCATGGATGGTAATCGTCGCTGAGTGCGTTAACAACCGGTATTGAAGCCTCTTTTGCAAATTCCTCGATAAGGGCCTGGGAAAATGTCCTTATGACTATTGCATCAAGATATCTGGACATTACCCTTGCGGTGTCCTTGATAGGCTCGCTTCTGCCCATCTGGGTGTCGGCGGTGTTAAGAAAAATAGGAGTTCCGCCCAGCTGAGCAAAACCTGCTTCAAATGAAATCCTGGTTCGTGTCGAAGGCTTGTCAAAGATCATGCCCATTGTCTTGCCTATCATGGGTCTGTCTATTATGCCTTTTTTATACCTTCTTTTAAGCTCAAGCGCCCTGTCAAAGAACAGCCCGAAATCTTCTTCCGTAAGATCAATCAGTTTTAAAAGATCCTTTTTCAAAACATCACCTTTCGTTTCCAATGCAAAACAATTTTATTTAAGCTGACAAACCGGCCAGTATTTCATCAAGACAATTTATAAGAAGGTTAATTTCCTCATTTGAAATAACAAGAGGAGGAATGAACCTTAAAGTATCGTTTTGAACGCAATTGATAAGAAAACCTTTTTCCATGCATTTCTTGACAATCTGGGCCCCCTCAATTTTGAGTTTAACACCGAGAAGAAGCCCGATTCCGCGTACATCCACGATCACATCATGTTTTTTCTTCAGCCCGTCAAGCTTTGACCTGAAATAAGAACCTGCGGCAACGCATTTATCAAGTATGCTTTCCTTCTCAATTATTCTTGAAGCTTCGAGAGCCGCAGCAGTTATAAAAGGCGTTCCGCCGAATGTCGATCCATGCGCCCCTGCTTTGAAAGCAGATCCAACTTTTTCAGTCGCAAGCATAGCGCCTATTGGAAGCCCATTCCCAAGCCCCTTGGCGAGTGTCATTATATCAGGAGCTACATTATCATAGTCATGGCAAAAAAGTTTACCTGTTCTGCCCATGCCTGTCTGGATTTCATCATAAATAAGAAGTGCGCCATGCTTGTCGCAAAGCTCACGCACAGATTTAAGAAAGCCCTTCTCGGCACAGACTATTCCGCCTTCGCCCTGAACAGGTTCAAGCATGACGGCACAAACCTTGTCGCTCATCTTGGCGGAAAGAGCATCGATATCATTGAACGGTACAAAATCAAAGCCTTCAAGCATGGGATCAAATCCATACTTTATCTTGTCCTGTCCTGTCGCTGACATTGCTCCCATTGTTCGTCCATGAAAAGACTGGGTCATTGTCAGGATCGTATACCTGCCCTTTTCTCCTTTTTCAGAGAAATATTTGCGGCTAAGTTTAATTGCAGCTTCATTTGCCTCAGCGCCGCTGTTACAGAAAAACACACGGTCGGCAAAGCTGCGTTCTACAAGCCATTCGGCAAGCTCTGTCTGCGGAACAGTGTAATAAAGATTGGAAACATGGAAAAGTTTTTCAGCCTGTTCCTTGATCGCATTTGTTATTCCAGGATGACAATGCCCAAGATTTACAACTGCAACTCCTGCCACAAAATCTATATATTCCTTGCCATCAGTATCCCAGACACGGCATCCCTTACCCTTTTCAAGAACAATCGGAAAACGCGCGTAAGTCTGAAATATTACAGAATCCGACTTTTTGATTATATCGTTCATTTTATTTCCATATATTTTGTAATCTATCAGCCCTTGCCTCCGGCGGGTCGCTTTTTTGTAAAAAAGCTCCGCAAAAAACTCTTCATTTTTTCCAAAATGCGAAGGCTGAATAGTTATTCTTATTCCATTTCGCATTCAAGATGATAACAAGGGCTACGCAGGCGTACGCCCTCTGTACGTCGAGGAGCCGACTACGATGCCAACCCTTGCCATGAATTGCTTAGGGCTTGAATGCGGAATAGAATTATAATGTTACCTCTGTGCCAATACCATGATCCGTAAAAAGCTCAAGAAGCACTGTATGTCTTCTTGCTCCGTTTATTATATGCACCTTGCCGACGCCTTCACGAACAGCGTTAAGCGCAAACTCAACCTTTGGAATCATGCCGCCCTTGATCACTCCGGTTTCAATCATCCTGACAATCTCATCTGTTTTTATTGAAGAAATAAGATTCCCATCAGCGCCTTTTACACCGTCGACATCAGTAAGAAGAATAAGCCTTCCTGCGCCGAGTGCCGATGCGATCTTGGATGCAACAACATCTGCGTTGATATTGTATGTCTCTCCATTTTCCCCTGCGCCAACAGGAGCTATTACAGGAATGAATCCCTGGGATGATAGACTGTTTATGAGATGGGGATCAACGCTTACAACCTCGCCGACAAGACCAGGATCTATTATCTCAGGCTGATCAGCTTCGTTGTGGTTTATAATCTGCATTTTTTTAGCAAAAATAAGCCCACCGTCCTTGCCAGTTAACCCTACAGCTTTCCCGCCGTGCTGGTTCATCTGGGCTACAATAGATTTATTGACCTTGCCGCCAAGAACCATCTCAACCACATCCATTGTCTTCTCACAGGTATAGCGCATCCCTCTCACAAATCTTGTTTCAATGCCCATGGTATCGAGCATGGAATTGATCTGCGGACCTCCGCCGTGAACAACGACAGGGTTAAGTCCTATGAATTTCAGAAGGGTTATGTCCCTTGCAAAATCTTCCTTAAGTTGCTCATCAACCATTGCGTGACCGCCATATTTGACAACAATGGTCATTCCAGTAAATTTTCTTATATAAGGCAATGCTTCGATTAGAATATCAGCAACATTGATGTCCATAACTTTTTCCCGTATATTTCATTTGTAATATCCGGCCTTTTATCTGCCTCCTCAAAATTCTTATAGATGCAGCAAAATACACTAAAATATCACAAATAATTTCATTTATTTTCTGACAAAATGGGGCATATCTTTCGGAAGTTCCATTACCATTTCGGCAAATCCCTGATACTCCCCTTTTTCATCAAACCACGGAATCTGATAAATCAGTTTCCTGATTCCGTTTTTTTCAATTGTATAGCAATTTTTTTCTCTGGTTTTGAGCATGTTTTCGAGCTTCTGTCTTGAACTGCCAGGATGACAGTCCAGAAGGTTCTTTCCCATCAGCCCGGCGCCACCGCTCTTTTCAAACATGCGACATGATGCCTCGTTCATTTCAATTATATAACCATCACGATCACAGACCGTAACAGCCACATCTGCCTTTTTCTGCCACATGCCTTCACCTGTATCATAGAATAAATCTGCTCAAATCCTCATTGACACTTATGGATTCGAGCTTTGCAATAACAAAATCTGTGTCAATGACAACCTTTTTATTATCAATATCAGGCGCTTCGAATAAAATATCCTCTAAAAGCTTCTCAAGAATGGTATGAAGCCTTCTGGCACCTATATTTTCAGTTCTGGCGTTTACCGTTTCAGCTATCCTTGCAATCTCTGATATTGCCCCTTCAGTAAAGACAAGTTCAATATTTTCTGTGGCAAGGAGAGATGTGTATTGAAGAATAAGCGCATTTTTCGGCTGGGTGAGAATTTTAACAAAATCATCCCTCGAAAGACTCTCAAGCTCAACCCTTATCGGAAATCGTCCCTGGAGCTCAGGAATAAGATCCGAAGGCTTGGAAACATGAAAGGCACCGGCAGCGATAAAAAGAATATGATCAGTTTTAACTGCGCCATACTTTGTACTGACAGTCGTACCTTCAACAATCGGCAGAAGATCCCTTTGTACGCCTTCCCTTGATACATCCGGGCCTGTTGTCCCTCCACTTCTTGAAGCGATCTTGTCAATCTCGTCAAGAAAAATAATCCCTGAATTCTCGACTGTATGAATGGCTGCCTTTACAACCTTTTCCATATCAATAAGCCCCTGGGCTTCATCATTGGTCAGAATTTCAAGAGCTTCTGGAACTTTCATTTTTCTTCTTCTGGTATTCTTAGGAAGCATTCCGCCCAGCATTTCCTTAAAATTGGAACCTAAATCCTCCATGCCTGTTCCTGAAAAAATCTCTATGAAAGGCGTGGATTTATCCTGGGTTTCAAGATCGACATATCTGCTGTCAAGCTTGCCTTCCCTGAGCATTCTGCGGAGTTTTTCCCTTGTGGAAACAGTTTCAGGGCCTGAATTCTCTCCTACAATTTCAAGCTGTGCCTCTTTCTGACCGTCTTCACCAAAACCTGGTTTGCTACCTGATTTGGGAAGCATGAGATCAAGAATTTTTTCTTCTGCAATTACCTTGGCCTTATCTCTCATGGATTCCTGCTCTGATGCCTTTACCTGACTAATGGTAAGCTCCAGGAGATCCCTGACCATAGATTCCACGTCTCGCCCTACATAACCGACTTCTGTAAATTTGGAAGCCTCTACTTTTATGAATGGTGAGCCTGTTAGTTTCGCAAGACGCCTTGCTATTTCGGTTTTCCCTACTCCGGTTGGACCGATGAGTATGATGTTCTTAGGAGCAATTTCATCCTTAAGATCTTCGGGCACCTGTTTTCTGCGCCATCTGTTCCTGAGTGCTATGGAAACAGACTTTTTGGCGTTCGACTGCCCTATTATGTATTTATCAAGTTCACTAACAATTTCTATGGGTTTTAAATCAGTCATATAATCAGAACTCCTCAACAGTGACAGAGTTATTTGTGTAAATACATATTGAGCCGGCTATTTCCATAGATGCTTCCACAATGCTCCTTGCGTCCATATCCGTATGCCTGAAAAGGGCTTCTGCGGCTGATCTTGCAGATTGAGCGCCAGAACCTATGGATAGAACTCCGCCATCAGGTTCTATTACATCTCCATTTCCTGATAAAAGCAGCATTTTGTCTTTTTCAGCAGCTATCATCATTGCTTCAAGCCGTCTCATATATTTATCTGTCCGCCATTCCTTGGCAAGCTCAACAGCACTTCTGGTCAGATTTCCGCCGTACTGTTCAAGTTTTGCCTCAAGTCTTGAAGACAGCGTCATTGCATCTGCTGTGGAGCCCGCAAAGCCAACGATTATTTTACCGTCGTATATGCGCCTTACCTTCCTGGCTCCGTGCTTTATTATGCTGTCACCAAGAGTCACCTGGCCGTCACCTGCTACAGCAAGACGCCCATTTCTCATGACAGCAAGTATTGTTGTTCCGTGGAATGATTCTTTCATTAATATGTGCTCCAGTTAAAAACGGTTTCCCATTATGTAATTATTTCCGAGGGTGCGCCTTATCATATGCCTCCATCAGTCTGTCCAGAGTAACATGGGTATACTTCTGGGTTGTAGACAGACTCTTATGCCCAAGAAGTTCCTGAACAGCCCTTAAATCAGCACCTGAATCAAGGAGGTGAGTCGCAAAGGAGTGACGCAATGAGTGTGGTGATATTTTAAACAGAAGACCGCATTCCATCATTATCTGATCAAGTATCCTTGCGATTGATCTTGTGGTGATCCTTCCTCCACGAAGATTAAGAAAAAGCGGAGTTCCATCTTTTCTTTTTTCTGTATCAAATGCTAAGCACAATGCTTCTCGATATTTATTAATGGCGTCAAGTGCCTTCTGACCGACCGGAATTATTCTTTCGACAGATCCCTTGCCCATGACCTTTATCAGCCTCGAATCAAAATCGATATTCTCAGAATTGAGACCCGCAGCCTCTGATACTCTGAGCCCTGACGAATAAATTGTTTCAAAAACAGCCCTGTTTCTTAAGCCTTTCAGCGTTTCATCACAAATTGAATCAAGAACCCGGAAAGCATCGTCAACTGTCAGGTATTTGGGTATGGTCTTTTCCGTTTTCGGACTGCTGATATAGGCTGTGGGATCATCTTCTATGATGCCTTTTTTGACAAAAAAATGAAAAAAAGACCTGATTGTCGAAAGCTTTCTGGATACCGAGGTCTTTTTAAGTTTTTTCTTTGAAAGATGCCCCAAGTATGACCTGATTTCAAGGGCAGTTACACTACTAACCTTCCTTATTAACAACAAATCATCATTTTCTTCTTCTTTTATTTCATCACTTACAGGACAAACAAAAGCAATGAATTCGTTAAGATCGCTTTTGTATGCTCTGAATGTGTTTTCAGAAAAAGACTTTTCACTTTTAAGAAAATCAAGAAAGTCTTTAATATTCGAGTCAGCCATAAGCTATCACAAACCAGCAAGATTTTTAATTTCGGACCAGGAGCCTGCCTCAATAAAAAAATGCTCTTTCCTGTTCCAAGGCTGTGTATACAAAATTGGAACAATACCTGCCTTTTCTATCTGAAAACATGTCTCAAGGCGATCTTCGACAAAGTACCTGATTCCCTTTTCAAGAAGAACATCCTTTTTCCCTTCAAAAGTTCCTGTTGCGACAATTTCCCATTTATCAAGGCATGAACCAAGATTTTTAGCAAACCACTCCTTGACAACACCAGAATCCGGCCTTGCAGTCACAACAAGAAGCGGAGACGAAAAACTGCCGAAGCGGCACAATACATCCACAGCCCCTGGCATTTGCCTGAGCGTATGACTATATGAGCCATTATTGATCATATCAAATATCTCATCAAGAATGTCCGGAGGAATATTCAGGCACTCTTCAATCATGTATTCCGTGAAATCTTCGTATTTCAGACCGGTTATTCCGAAATCATGTCTTGCAATATCAAGAAAAAGATTCATTGTGTCTGCCACGACTCCGTCAAAATCAAAAGCTGTTAAAGCCGGATCTATAACCTGATCTATAATAGAGTCTATAAGAAGGTCATTTTTTTTCAAGATTCACCACCTGATGAAATTAGTGCCATGACCTTTTTCATTGCCTCCCATACGTTTCGTTTTTTCGATGCATCTTTGATCAGATCATCAGGATGATATGTCGGCATAAGCCTTAAACCATGCTTTTCTTGAAACTTGCCTTCAATAGATTCAAAGGCCAGATAATTCCCTATAAATCCCAAAGTTGCAAATCTGCCAAGAAGAATAATTGCAATTGGTTTCAAGGCAGAAATCTCATTTTTAAGATAATTCATGCAGCATGAGACATCAGAGTCAACAGGAATTAAGCCTCCGGGTGGCAGGCATTTTACAATATTGGTAATATATACATTCTCAGGTTCAAGATTCATTGCCTTAATTATACGTTCCAGAAGCTCGCCAGATTCTCCTGAAACAGGAGAGCCTGATTCCAGGCATCCTGCATCAGGCCACGAAGACACAAAAACAACCCTTGGAATGCTTGTTCCCTGCCCTTTTATTTGGGGCAACCCCATTTTATAAAGACTGCAACCATGGCAATGAACAGCCGCACTATTGGATTTTGCTGAACCAGTATCATTATTACGGTTTGATGATGTAAAGACGGGCTTCTCAAGAAGCGTTATGCCTGATTTTTCAAGACTTTTCAGCAGATTATCAACATCATCAAAAATTTCGATTACTGGATTCATGGACTTTTTCCCATAAGATGTCTATTTGAGGCACGTATCTAAATAATTCTGGCCAGAATCCTGTCTATAAGCGCGTTAGCCACAGCATCTTTCCCCATTACAGGCATATGATCAATATTCCCGTCAGCATAAAAAAGCGTCACCCTGTTCGTATCCGAGCCAAATCCTGATCCTTCTTCAGAAACAACATTTCCAACAATCATATCAAGATTCTTGGATTTAAGCTTTGCAAGGGCATTTTCCCTGAGATCCCTTGTTTCAGCAGCAAAACCCACAAGAAACTGATTTTTCTTTTTCTCTCCGATAGCCTTTAGAATATCAGGATTCTTTTCAAGTTTTATGATCATATCATCAGAAGTTTTCTTGATTTTATGCTCGGCAACATCTTTGACTCTGTAATCAGCCACAGCAGCCACTTTTATTATTATATCCGCATCATCCATATTTCTGATCATGGCTTCATACATTTCTGCGGCGCTTAAAACATTTACAGCAGATACATTGAAAGGAACAGGAAGAGATGTTTTGCCAGTTACCATTTTAACTTCCGCGCCTCTGTACTCCGCAGCCCTTGCTATCTCGTAGCCCATTTTACCGGACGAATGATTGCTTATATATCTCACAGGATCAATTGGCTCAATTGTCGGCCCAGCTGAGACAAGCACCCTTTTACCCTTTAAATCCGAAGGACTCAGTACTTTTTTAAGCCTGTCAACAATGAAAGGCGGATCAGGGAGTCTCCCAGGACCAGTCACACCGCAGGCAAGTTCGCCTGAATCAGGTTCGAGCACATGAAATCCGTCAGCCTCAAGACAGTCTAAGTTTCTCTGAACAGCCCTGCTTTCATACATATTGGAATTCATGGCCGGGCATATCAAAACAGGAGTTCTTACAGCCATGATAAATGTGGAAAGAGCGTCATCTGCAATACCGTTTGCAATTTTTCCAATCATGTTTGCTGTTGCAGGAGCAATTATTACGGCATCGGCCTTGTCAGCCCATGATATATGTCTTATTTCCCCTGAGACATCCTTTTCAACCACATCCATATATACTGAATAGCCTGAAAGAGCCTCAAAGGTTAAAGGGCCGACAAATGCAGCAGCATTTCTGGTCATTATAACCCTTACAGAAGCACCTTCCTTCTGAAGCTGCCTTAGAATCTCAACGCTTTTATATGCGGCAATTCCGCCTGATACGCCAATTACGATCAGCTTATTTTGAAGTAATCCCACGAACCCTCCGAACGAGCCATAAAACCAGAAAAATCAAAAACAAAGAAGAATTATATGCTTTTTATCCTTTAGCAAATAATTAAGAAAAGATAAGGTATATTTTTAATATTTCTCTTTCAACTCATAAGGAACCCCATGAAAATCAGACAGTACACAGTTTTTCTATTAATACTGATTTTTTTGCCGGTTTTAAAGGCATGGTCAGAAGAAGTTAAAAGCTTTGATTCAAATGGGAAAGCAATACCCAAAATAGTGGGCGGAACAGAATCGAGCGCTACCGATTGGCCATGGATGGCAGGGATTCTTTTTTCAGCACGGCCTTCAAATTATGACGCCCAGTTCTGCGGAGCATCCGTAATTGACAAGAGCTGGGTTTTAACGGCCGCCCACTGCATAAAAGAAGGATCTGCCGCAGAACTTCTGCCCCAGGACATTGAAGTTCTTGTTGGAGCCCACGACCTAAGATCAAATGAAGGCAAAAGAATCAAAGTCAAAAGAATCATAATGCATCCTGATTATATCCCCCTGACCTATAATAATGACATTGCCCTTATTGAACTTGAAACTCCGACAGATACGGAAACGCTACCTTTATATGAAAACGGAGGAGATCTGGCAGGAATAACAGCAACAGCGATAGGCTGGGGATACACAAGACCAAATGATTCTTTTTCAGCGGCACACAAAAGGCAACAGGTAAATCTTCCGATAGTGACGAATGAAGAGTGTAATGCTGCTTTTTATGAAGAAATAACAGGAACCATGATGTGCGCCGGATACCTTACCGGTGGCAAAGATACATGCAGTGGAGATTCAGGTGGGCCTCTTGTTATAAATCAAAATTCAAAATGGCTGCTCGCAGGTGTTACAAGCTGGGGTGAAGGTTGTGCCAAACCCGGATATTACGGGGTCTATGCAAGGGTATCTGAATTAAAATCATTTATACGTAAATATGTTCCGGATACAACTCCTCAGCCGGAACCAGAACCAAAGCCAAAGGGATCGTCTTCACCTTCTTCTTGCTTCATATCTTCAGTATTTGAGAGATAAGTGATGAAATTGTATAAGGTAGGAGGAAGCATCCGAGACAGATTCTTGAACAGAGCTATCCATGATACGGATTATGTTGTCATTGGAACAGATGAAAAGTGCTTTCTGGCCGGATTCCCGTCAGCCAGACCAGTTGGCAAAAAAAAAGCTGTCTATATACTTGATGGGAATGAATATACCCTGTCTCATTCAAAAAATATTGAAGAGGATCTCGGATCCAGGGATCTTACAATAAATGCCCTTGCCGAAGATGATGAAGGCAGAATTTTTTCCCACCCTCAATCATTTGAAGATATCAAGAACAAGATCCTTAGACCAGTAAATCAAAAGAATTTTTTTGATGACCCTTTAAGGGTTTTCAGGGCAGCACGATTCGCTGCAGAGTTTCCTGATTTTTATATTTCTGATGAGCTTACTGGAATAATGAAGAAAACATCTGAAAAAGGAATACTTTCCTCAATCACAGCTGAGAGGGTCGGAATGGAAGTTCTTAAGGCCTTTGCCGCGCCTGTGCCATCCAGGTTCCTGAAACTGCTCTTTTCAACAGACAGTTTAAATCCCTGGCTGGAAGAAATTGTAAACTTTCCGCAAATACCTGCTGGCCCTAAACCCTATCATAATGGTTCCTTACTTGAGCATACATATAATGTCATGGACAGGCTTGCAGGGGATAAGCTTCTTGTATGGATGGGATTCTGCCATGATTTGGGCAAATCCCTTACGGATGAAAAAATTTTGCCCCATCATTATGGCCATGAAAAAACAGGGGTACAGCTTGCTGAAAGAATCGGTCAGAGATTAAGACTTCCCAAGGCATTTATAAAAGCAGGGAAGACCGCTTCTCTCTGGCACATGAAAGCCGGAACTTATGGAGATCTGAGACCCGGGACTAGGGTTGATATGCTTACATCACTTTTAAAAGATGAACTCTTTGAAGAAGTATTCAAACTAAGTGCAGCAGATAAGCAAAACGATTATTTTGTAATTGCCAAAAAAGATATGGAAACAATCCTGAAAGTAAAACTGCCCGAAGAATTCAGGGATCTTGGAGAGAAATCAGCGTCAAAGATACGTGAGCTAAGGTGTCAGGCTATTTCAGGCAGTAAAGGTACTTGAACTCTTATGAAAGAGCAATGGCCGCTTCTTGTAAAAAGCTTGGCAAAAACTTTTCGGTTATGGTTTCTTTTGCTTGAAAAACACATATTCTCAACCCGTAATAAAAACCATAAAAATTTTGGGAAAGATATGGGAAACCCTTTTTCAAAAGGATTTCCCAGTAAGAATGCAACAACAGGCTTGCCATTTAAAAGGCCTGAATGATTTCAAATATTCAACCTGTGACATTGATGAGTATAATTTAAAGAAAAGATGGAAAAAAATGATTGTTCAAATTTATGAAATACAGACTCCTCAGGAAGCCGAAAAAGTTATTGAACTTGGGGTAAATAATATCGGAAGCGTTATTTTGTCTTCATCATCATGGAAATTTCCAGAAATAAAAGACACTGTAAAAACAGCTGGCAGCCTCGGAGCAACAAGCAGTCTCATTCCATTATTCTCAGAGCCTGACGCTGTATTTGCAACGCTCGAATATTACGGCCCTGATATTGTCCATTTCTGTGAGGCTCTTTTTCCATTTGATAATATTGAAAAAACATGTTCAAGATTCATTAAGCTTCAGGAACAGGTCAGGGAAAGATTTCCTGAAATAAAGATCATGAGGTCAATACCGATACCTGTAGATGGATCTGCCACAGAAGTTCCATTTCTTGAAATTGCCGACTTATTCGAACCATACTCTGATTTTTTTCTCACAGACACGTTCATTTCCGGATCAGGTGACGATCATTCAGATGCTCAACCAGTCCCGGGATATGTAGGGATAACGGGTAAACTGTGCTCTCCTTCAAAATCCAGGGAGCTTGTTGAAAAAAGCGTTATTCCAGTAATACTTGCAGGCGGCCTTTCACCTGAAAATATTTATGATCTTGCAGTGGATATCAGGCCTTATGGGGTTGACAGCTGCACATTGACCAATGCGGTTGATAACAACGGAAAACCATTGAGATTTAAAAAAGATTTACACAGGGTGGCTGCTTTTGTTAATGAAGCAAAACGCGCTGCTATAAAATGCAACAGCAAATAATTTTTGAATATAATGATAAACAGGAGCACAGAGAAAGATGTACGAAGCAGGAGATCTAAAAAAAGGCCTTAAAATACAGATAGATGGGGTCCCATTCGCTATTGTCCAGTTTGAATTCGTCAAGCCTGGCAAGGGTCAGGCATTATATAAATGCCGTCTCAAAAACATGATCACCGGAGTTCAGTTCGATAAGACCTACCGTTCAGGTGAAAAATTCGAAGAAGCAAACCTTGAAGAAAGAAACATGGAATATCTTTACGCTGAAGGTGATAACTATTGCTTCATGAATTCCCAAACCTTTGAGCAGGAATTTGTTTCAAAAGATCAGATGGGCGACACCCTTGATCTGCTCAAAGACAACACAGTATGCTCAGTTCTCTTCTTTGACGGCAAACCAATAGGAGTAACTCTTCCTAACTTCATGGAACTCAAGGTTGTTAAATCAGATCCTTGGGCAAAGGGAGATACTGCAACAGGAAGCACAAAGCCTGCAATTCTTGAAACAGGATTCCAGGTTCAGGTTCCTCCTTTTGTTGAAGAGGGAGAAATTCTTAAAATAGATACGCGTACAAAAGAATACGTTGAACGTGTAAAAAGTTAGTTGTATTATTAAAGCTAAAATATGGCCAATGCCTGACCTGTTCTTCAAACAGGACAGGTTTGGCTGTAAACCCTTGCCTTTCATCGGAATTTCTAAATGACTGAATCCCACATAAGAAAAATTCTTATAGTTGATGATGAGACCTCTTTGTGCAAGGTCATTGAGGGCTTTCTTTCAAGGAAGAATTATCTTGCCGAAATTGCTTATAACGCAAGCGAGGCACTGAAAAAACTTGAGGAACAGCATTTTGATCTCATAATATCAGACATTGTCATGCCTGATATGGACGGCATCTCTCTCATGAAAAGGGTGGTTGCAGACCGACCTGACATTTCTTTCATAATCATGACAGCTTACTCAGAAGACTATGCATATACAGACATAATAAATGCAGGAGCTTCTGACTATGTCACAAAACCTTTTGAAATGAGGGAGTTATGGGCCAGAATCGAGAGAATAGACAGGGAAAAGAGAACCTATCTTGACCTTAAAGCAGCAAACACAAGGCTTACAGAGGCTTTAGGCCTTGCAAGCCAGCTTGCTGAAAAAGCCCAGAAAGCCTCTGAAGCAAAAAGCGAATTTCTGGCACATATGAGTCATGAAATCAGGACACCACTTAACGGTGTAATCGGGTTTACGGAAATACTTTTTGATACAAGCCTTTCACTTGAGCAGAATGAGTATGTCGGAATAATCAGACAATGCGGTGAAACCCTTCTTTCGCTGATCAATGACATACTGGATTTCACCAAAATGGATGCGGGCCTCATGGAGCTTGAAAATATCGATTTCGACCCAGAGCTCCTTTGCTACGATGTCTGTGACATGATAAGGCCGAGACTGACCGGCAAAACAATAGAACTGATATGCTGCATAGACGATACTGTCCCTTCTATGGTATGCGGAGACCCTCACAGATTTCGTCAGGTTCTGTTGAATATAATGGGTAATGCCGCAAAATTCACCGAAAACGGCCAGATCGAACTTCGCCTTTCAGCCGTAAACGAAGATGAATTCAATGTCATGCTTTTTGCCACAATAGCAGACACAGGCATTGGAATACCGGATGATCTTGCTGAAGGCATATTTGAACCATTCAGACAGGTCAGTTCAGGAACAACAAGAAAGTATGGAGGTACCGGTCTTGGTCTTTCAATATGCAGAAAAATAGCGGGAATGATGCACGGTCATGTCTGGTATGAAAAGGGACCGAATATAGGCTCTGTTTTCAATTTTTCATCAAGAGTCGGAGCTGTCAGAGAAATTCACAATCCGAAACCTATACAGCTCAATCTCAAGGACAGAAGAGTCCTTGTTGTTGATGATAACCAGACGCTACTTGAACTCATCAGCAATCAGCTTTCCAAGGCTGAAATGAGAGTAACATGCCTCAGCAAGGGCGATTCAGTCCTGCCTGTGCTTGAGACTTCAGTTTCAGATCCTTTTGATATCTGCATACTTGACTCTGACATGCCAGGACTGAGCGGTCTTGAAATTGCAAAAGCAATCAGAATTTCGACATCACCTTTTTCAGAAATCCCTCTTCTTGTTCTCTCCACGCCAATACCCGGAGCTGCAACTGAAAGCGAAAATGCCGGTTTCAACGGTTTTTTGACAAAGCCTGTGAAAAAGACAAATCTCCTCCAGATGCTCAGCAAGCTGATCAGTCAGAGTAATGGAGATGATGAATCAACCAAAATAATTGCAAAAAATAAAATTTTAACGAGACATTCAATCTCAGAAGATATAAAAAGAAACATAACAGTACTTTTGGGAGAAGATAATCCAGTCAACAGGAGACTCACCTCCACAGTTCTCCAAAAAGCTGGTTATCACGTCATTAGCGCAGGCGACGGCAAAACACTTTTTGAAATCTATACATCCAATCCTTCTGAATTTGACATAATCCTAATGGATTTCAAGATGCCTGTTATGAATGGCATTGAGTCAGTCAAATCAATAAGATTTTGGGAAAAGACCATATCTTCAATGGGCAATGGGCTAACAGTTAAACTGGTTCCCATTATAATGCTCACGGCAAGCATTATGAAAGAAGATGAAACTGCCTGCTATGATGCAGGTGCAAATGATTATCTGATAAAGCCTGTAAAGCGTGAAAAGTTATACGAGATGATCAAAAAATGGGTTATAGACCGCCGCTGAAGCGGCCCAACAAAAATAACCGAATAGCTCTCAAGCTGAATCCAACTGATTACAAAAAATTGGCTTCGTCAAAGCTCTTCTACCCCAAAGGACGCACAACGTCGTCCAAGCAAACTTTTATATTCAGATACAGATCTCGACTTGAGTGCATTGCGGAATAAAAAAGTTGTCCCGTCCATTGATTTAATTTATAAGCCTTTTAACAATCCATAACTTTACATCAGACAAAGGGGATAATTATGATCAAAAGACGCTATTTCAAACTTATTCCAATGGTTCTCTCTGCGCTTTTTTTTATCAGCCCAGCTGCCTATGCAGCGAATGAATGGGAAAACATTTTCAGAGACCTGTCTTCAGGAAACACAATTACTCCTGGAGTAACACAGCAAGCAACGCTTTACAATTCGGGTGTTCAATTTGTAATTACAAATAACAACGGGGTTGTTAACGACTTTGGTGGAACAGACACAATCAATCTCGGTGTTAAAGGCAACGGAGTTAATCTGAATTTTAATGGAACCCAACCAGCTCTAATTGCATGGTCTATGCAAAATAAAGATGCACTCATGAAGGCTATATTCGGTAACGCTCCAGACGCAGCAATAAGCGGCATGACCAACGGCCAAATGGCAACCCAGCAGCTGTTCAGCGCCACCCTCGGATCTCCTGAAAATTTCGGAATTTCATTTATTCCGGTATCCAACAGGGATATTGTGCTCAAAGGCCAGTATGATTTTATGGAAATAGACAAATCAGACGCAACAGGCGGAAGCGGACTACTTACCTATGACAACAAATTCGGTACTGATAACGACAAGTCGGTCGGCATAACAATACCTTTCCGCCAGCTTGATGTAGATGATCAGGTGGATTCTACATATCAGAATGTTTCCTTTATCCCTCATTTCAAAAAACGCTGGTATATGAGCCAGTCCCTCACAGAAGTGACTTTTCATGTCAATCTTGGCCTGACTTATATGGAATCATCAGTTTTCCCTGATGGAGGCGGATTTCTCGATTACGGTATGGGAACAAACGCAAAATACGCTTATGCTTTGAATGATCAACTCAGCCTTAATGCCGGTCTCGGTTATCAGGTCATCAAAAGAGATATCCCCTCTGACCTTGTTCCAAAAGAACTCAGATGGGTATCAGACTCTTTCAACGATCTTGATCCGGAACATTCCATAACCCCTTCTCTGGGCGTTTTCTATTCCATCATGCCAAACAAGCTTTCGTTCAGAGGAGAAGTTTTCAGAATACATCAGGTCGTGGGCGATGCAATATCTGATTATGAAAACCAGACAGTAATGCTTGGAGTATTTTCATTCAGCGCCACTGATAAAATAAGAGCATCCATTGGCTATAAACAGTCCTTTGAGATGAAAGACATTACTGATCAGTCTGTTATTTTTGATTTCAAAATGCGCTGGTAAGATAAGCAAGAAAACCTAATTATTCATCGCAAATAGTTTTCTAAAAGACATCTTTTAAGTTCATAAAAGGGCTTGGTAAATCCAAGCCCTTTTTAGATAGCGAAATACTAAACCTTTTTGTAATTCCGGATCTTGGGGAATTTTTTGTAAAAAGTCCCTTAAGTCCCCTCAAAAACTTTATGCTTTTATTATGATTAGCCGCAAATGCCCTAAATTTGGATATGCTCCGTCTTATTACCTAAAAGTTTTTGCGGAGCTTTTTCTAAAAAGCGACTCGCCGAAGGCACACGCATCTGGTGCGCAAGCCTTAGAGCTTGAGCACCCTACTAATCGGCCTTTTTTGACGGCAATTTAACCATACAAAGCAACTTTTTTATTAAAAATATTAAATAGTTAACAGGAATAGAGCCTTTTTAAATCAGAGTAATTCCAGAAGCCTTTCATGAATGTTGTCAAATCCGCCGTTTGACATGACAATGATCAAATCTCCTGAAACAGCATAATCTTTTAGAAAACCAAGTATTGAGTCTGTGTCATCAAAATGATGGGCGTTTTTACCCCTTTCAATCAGATCAGCAACCATTTTTTCCGAAGAAAATCTTTCTGCTTCAGGAACCTTTTCAAGCTTTGAGGGCTTTCTGATCAAGACAGCATCCGCATCTCCGAAAACATCAGGATAAATATCCTGAAAGACTTTTCTCATGCTTGTATTGGTTCTTGGTTCAAATACCGCTATTACACGACCTGGGATGAAGAAGGGTTGTACAGCCCTGAGTGTTTCCTTCACAGCAGAAGGATGATGGGCAAAATCATCCATAACTGTAATTCCGTTTTTTACACCTCTGATTTCCTGCCTTCTCTTGACTCCAGGGAACGTTTTTAGTCCACCTGATATTGAATCAGCGTCAATACCAAGACTTTCTGCAACGGCTATAACAGAAAGCGCATTATAGACATTATGATATCCCATCATATTCAGACTGAATCTTGAGTACAGTTTACCATCCCTGAATGCACTGAAATCTGTGAAAGGCGGATTAATAATGATATCTCTCGCCTGCCAAGCAGAGTTTTCAGAAAAACCATAATTTGAAAGATTGCAGGAAACCGTGGCAAGCACATCTTCTGTTTCAGGATACATATCGCCGGAATAAAAAATTGAATTTTCAGGCATTATACCGGCAAAAGCCCTGAATGATGTTTTTACATGATCGAGATCCCTGTAAATATCAGCATGATCGAACTCAACGCCTGTAAGAATTGCTCTGTAAGGCTTGTAATGAAGAAATTTGGGGCCTTTATCAAAAAAAGCCGTGTCATATTCATCGCCTTCAATAACGATAAACTCACCGTCTCCAATACGGTAATTACTCTCGATCCCCTTCATGATTCCTCCTATTATATAGGAAGGATCAAGGCCAGCCTGCATAAGAACCCAGGCAAGGAGCGAAGATGTCGTGGTTTTGCCATGGGTTCCGGCTATAACAAGCTGTTTTTTATTTTTAGAAGCGAGTGCATTTACTGCCTGGGGCATGGAACAGTAATTTAGCTTTTTTTCAAGTACGGCCTTAGCTTCAGGATTTGTTCTGCTTATAGCATTGCCAACAACAACCAGATCAGGCTCATGATCAAGATTTTTTTCATCAAACGGAGAACTTACTCTTATACCCTTCTGTTCCAGAAACACGCTCATTGGAGGATATACATCCTGATCAGATCCGGTTATAGAATATCCCATATCCTTGAGCATTCCAGCCAGAGCGCCCATGGCTGTGCCGCACACTGCTGTAAAATGAATTGTCTTGCTGTCAGATGGTATCTGGTTTTTTACGGGGTCAAGCATATTTCCCTCGTTGCCTTTTCTTATATTATTCTGGCAAGCACTTTTTTTGCCGTTTCAACAGTTAGCTTAATATCTTCCTCTGTATGAGCAGAAGACACAAAACCTGCCTCAAATTGAGAAGGAGCTAAATAAATGCCGCTATCCCTCATTTCACGGTAAAATCTTGAAAACAAATCTGTATCTGATTTTTTGGCATCAGCAAAACTGTTTACAGGTCCTTCGGTGAAGAACATCCCGAACATTGATCCGACATAATCAGCAAAAACCGGAATTCCAGCGTCCTTTGCAACTGCCTTGAGACCATCAACAAGAGAAGATGTGGTCTTCTCAAGTTTTTCATAAAATCCGGGTGATTTGATCTGTTTTAATGTAGCTACACCAGCAGCCATGGCGAGAGGATTCCCGGAAAGGGTTCCTGCCTGATAAACAGAACCAACAGGCGCAATCATCCCCATTATGTCGCGTCTGCCACCATAAGCACCAACTGGAAGGCCGCCTCCAATTATTTTACCGAAACAGCTTAAATCAGGTTTTATGTTATAACGCTGCTGAGCGCCGCCAAGAGCCACTCTAAATCCAGTCATAACCTCGTCAAAAATTAGAAGCGCCCCATATTCCTCTGTTATTTTTCTGAGGAATTCAAGAAATCCGGGCAAAGGCTTGACCAGCCCCATATTGCCGGCCACAGGCTCAACTATTATGCAGGCTACTTCTTTGCCAACAGTTTCCATTAGTTTCTGGATCGATTCAGAATCATTATAGGAAACAGACATGGTCAACTCTGAAAGACATTTAGGCACGCCCGGAGTTCCAGAGATATTCAATGTGGCAACCCCAGATCCAGCCTCAACAAGAAAAGAATCTGCGTGACCGTGATAGCATCCATCAAACTTGATAACCCTCTCCCTTCCGGTATAGGCCCTTGCAAGCCTGATGGCGCTCATTGTTGCCTCGGTCCCTGAATTAACCATCCTCACCATTTCAAGGGAAGGCACAATTTCTGAAACAAGGGATGCAAGTTCCACTTCAAACTCACACGGAGCACCAAAGCTGGTTCCATTTTCAAGAGCATTTCGGATGGCATCAACAACTTCAGGATGATTATGACCAAGAATCATGGGGCCCCATGAACCGACATAATCTATATATGAATTGCCATCAGCATCGAAAATTCTGGAGCCCGAAGCTTTTGATATGAAAAGAGGGTCTGCGCCCACTGATCTGCATGCCCTGACAGGACTGTTTACACCACCAGGAATCAGATTTCTGGCTTTATCAAATAATATTCTTGAAACATCTGTTTTCATCAATGTAACCTTTCATAGAATCATTGACAGAAAGTCTTTTATTCTGCTTGATAGTAAGTGACAAGATAATACAGGCCAAGACAATACAAGTTAGGCAATCAAGGGTCAAGGCAAGACAATGAATCATTCCAAAAATGTTAAACAGATTGAAAAGTTCCTTTTTTATGTTCTGGGCAAAAGGCCTGATGAATTCGGAATTTTACTTGATATTGATGGTTTTATTAAAATCACTGACCTTGCCAGGGCCATCAGCGAGGAAGATGGTTACAGATTCATAAGGGATTCTCATATTAGAGAAGTTTTAATATCATCTAACGAATCACTTTTTGAAACATCAGATGACAGAATAAGAGCCATTGATAGAAGCGGCATTGAAAAATTTGAGAATACAATTCCAAAACTCCTTTATTATGCAGTCAAAAAAAGAACTTATGGTCATATCCTTGAAAAGGGGATTTACCCTGACCATGGCAACAGCCATATAGCCCTATCTTCCGACCAGAGCATGGCCTTAAGAATCGGAAAAAGAAAAGACAGACACCCTGTTCTTTTGACAATCCCGACCACAATCGCTTCTGATAAAGGTGTTGATCTGAGCAGGATAGGTGAGAATCTCTATGCTTCAAGACATATACCGGCTTCCTGCATCATTGGCCCTCCTCTTGAAAAAATAATAGGAACCCAGACAAAAAAAGATGCTCCAAAACCCTCCCCAAAAGCCGAAATTACTAATCCAGGAAGTTTCTTAATGAAGCCGGTTGAGGGAAATAGCAAGAAAAGGGAAAAAGGTGACTGGAAGAATTCAAAAAAAAGACTTAGAAAAGAAAAAATGAATTCATGGCCTGATGAATAAAAAAAGGTTCTGTTCCAGTTAAGTATGGCAAGGTCGCAAAAAGTCCGATTTCCGTGTCATTCCGGCGCAGGCCGGAATCCAGAAATATCTGAAAACACTGGATGTCGGATCAAGCCCGACATGATTCTTAAGCCATTTTTAGACTTTTGCGACTCCATCAAGTATGGAATACTTTATGATTCAAATAGCTAACTAAGACTTTTAATAAAGAAGCTGCCTTGCGGCGAGTCGCTTTAAAAAAAAAGCTCCTCAAAAACTTTCAGGTAAGTAAGCAGTGCGTACACAATTTTAGGACATTTGCGTCTGATAATTATAAGATATAAAGTTTTGAGAGGACTTAAGAATCTTTTTACAAAAAAATCCACAATATCCAGTGTTACAAAAAGGTTTAGTATTTCGATTTTTAACATCTAAGGGAAACATAGCCAAAAAAAAGCGCTTTCTGATCTATTCAGAAAGCGCTCTGGTAAACAATATTTTCGGACTTATTTGACTTTTAGTTTTTGTCCCGGAACTATTGTATTTGATGCACCTAGGTTGTTCATTTTTCTCAGTTCATCCACAGTCATCCCATATTTCTTGCTTACGCTATACGCTGTCTCACCGGACTTGACAAGATGTGTCGCTGACTTGGCTTTGGCAGCAGAATTAGTCTGCTTAGCCGGGGCATCTTTTTTTACAGCCTGCTTTGCTTTGGCGGAATCTTTCTGTTTATCAGCCGCAGGCTTTGATTCTGCAGCAGCTACCTGCTTTCTTGCAGATGAAATATTTGCGGACAGCTGGTCCGCCTTCTGCTCAAGAGCATCAATTCTCTGGAATGCGGACGATTCTATTTTATCAAGCCTTGCTTTTATTTCATCAGACGAAGAAACCTGAAGTTTTTCATTGATGGTAACAATGGTCTGCTCAAGCTGAAGAACTCTGGCCTCAAGTGCCTTGATCGCTTCAAGAGCTGGATCAGGTGCGTTGGTCTTGTTTTTAAATGGCGTCCAAACGAAAAAAGCCAAGGCTCCAAGAATTATCAACCCGCCCATCACCATCAGCGGTTTTTCGATCTTGCCAAGAACATCCTGGGATGATTTAGAAGACATTCTTCTGACATCCATATATTCTTTTTCCATGCTGAACGAGTTATCCTGGTTTTCATTTTCTGAGTTCATTTCTTTATATTCAAACCCCATTATATTGTTTAATTGCTTATGAATATCTATAACTTTTTTATAATTGCAGAGCCTAAGAGCTATCTCGAAACCTTAATTTAAAATAAGAAAAAATAGTCATTAGTCGCATCCTTAATCTGTAAAGCCAAAAACTATTTTTTAGAGCCCCTTTTGACTCCGTTTAAGTACGAAGCCAAGCGGCATGAAAGGCTGCACACCAAAAGGACTTATCTTTCATGAACCAATATTAAAAAAAATTCAATACGCTTCTTAAAAAAACTTGAAGATTTGTTGTTTACGGTGATTCAAGGTCTTGTTTTGATCAGCTTTGTTCATTGATCATATTTACTTTCTAAAATAAATCTTTCTGATTACCACTCTGCTTCAGCCATAGAAAGCATGGTTGATGGCATGGGTGGAGTCCTAAGAGCAACATAAATCAGTCTGTGAATCATGGACGGCAGATCATATCGGCGATTGAATCTGTACTGAAATTCTGCCAGGTACCGCGGAACATGCTTGCGATTAATTGCATGATAAGTACCTTTGAGCGCATTTTTTAAGTTACCAAGTATTATATTGACCCATTTGAAGGATGGATGCTCTACAGCTGCTTTACCACCTCCAGTAACATGGGGTTCGTGCT
>NZ_AUEY01000036.1 GCF_000426225.1 Desulforegula conservatrix Mb1Pa | reverse complement strand
GGACAACCGCTTGCGCGGCCTTTCATCTACATAAACTCATTCACATAGACTTCATCCCGTATTAGCACACCTTTCGATATGTTATCCAAGATCCAAGGGTAGATTACCCACGCGTTACTCACCCGTGCGCCACTCTACTCGGCACCCGAAAGCGCCTTTCGCGTACGACTTGCATGTGTTAAGCACGCCGCCAGCGTTCATTCTGAGCCAGGATCAAACTCTCCAATTAATCCTTTTACTCTCTGCTGTCACTACTCTATACTACCAGGTTTTCAAAGATCAAACTTACAAACCAAAAATTTCGCAAACAGTTTCCTGCCCTTGAAAAACTTGAGCAGACTATTTTATCCACTCGGTCTTGTCAAGAAGTTTTTATTACTTTTTCTTCTCGCTTGAAGTGACTTTTAGGCCACCTACTCAGAACTCCTTCTCTCGAAGAAGCCTTCGTGTTCAAGACCCGCCGAAACTATAGGCTACTGATCACTTTGTCAATCGTTTTTTTTCATTGTTGCAACTAAAAAATGAAATATACTATTATTATTGGATATTCAGCAGTTCATTTATTTTGGCAAGCAGCTCTATGATCGAAAAAGGTTTGGGAAATGAAAAAGATGCGCCAACTTTGGTAGCTATATTCAGATAATCCTCAGACTGTATTCTGCCTCCACCTGAAATGGCAATTATCTTTACACCCGAATCAATCCTCTTAAACGCCATTATAGTTTCAATGCCTTCTTTTTCCGGCATAATTATATCTGTAATAATAAGGTCTGCTTTCTTTTTCTTGAAAGCATCTATACCCTCTCTGCCATCAGGAGCATCATCGACCTCAAAGCCTGCCTTTTCAATGGCCTGACGCAGCATCAGCCTGATCTGGAGTTCATCATCAATTATCAGAATTCTTTTTTTTATGCCTTCCACGTTTCAACATCCATAATCGCATCAAGTTAATGAGGAGCTATTTCTATTTTTCCACTGAGTATAGCCATAACACTTTTCCCTGAACCAGTACACCTAAAAAAAACTGCGTTATTGTTAAACGAGCCTTCCTGCCTGATCCCTATAGAGAATTCCGGTGCATCGGCAACTATTTCAAGCGTTGGCAAGGTCAAAAGGATGCCTGAAACTGAAAGATTGCGCCTTAAATTGGGATTAAGATCAACCCCAAGATTATATTTATTTATTTTCGTCAGAACCGGGAGCTCGTCAACAATGTCAATTCTTAAATTTCTGGTGTCGGTGTATGACTTTATTGCATATTCTCCCAAAACCCTTTCGTCATTGTATGCAGTATAGAGAAGCCCCTCTCTGTCTGTTTCATCCTTTATGGCATAAAACCTCTGATACGTCCTTGTATTTGAGACAAATACAGAAGTAGGTTTCCCATCAAAAGCTCCATCAGTATCAGTATACCGCATCTCCCTTATTTCTGCCTTTATAGACATATTATCGATTTCTATCTCAACTCCTCCCTGACCGTGAATTTTTTTAAGAGTCTTATCGTCAAGACGTTGAAGAGCATATACTGGATCCTGATGAATTCCGCACAGAAAAATCGGAATAAAAAACACCGCTTTCTTAAGCATGAGATGCCTCTCTGATTTTATTAAATAGGATTACAAGAACAGTAATTACTGCCATTTATAAAATGCAAAAGCGGGGAGACTTTTAAACCGTTGTATTTTTTTTAATTTCAGGCCGGTTAATTTTCTGAGGCTTTTTTTAAGTCCTTATTTCTTTCATCTTCACCTGCAGATACAGCCTTTGCCTTGTCAACTGGAGCCTTCATGCCCTTAACCGCGTCCTGGGCAATTTCATGTTGTTTTTTTTCTATCACCCCCATTTCCTTTTTATTATCCTGCTCGGTTTTAGGGGTGTCATTAGAGCATGATACAATTACCAAAGGCACAATAATAAACAAAACAGACATTATTCTCTTCATTACAGCCTCCTATATTCGATGGTCTCGTAAAAACTCAAAAAAAGGCGGTGGCGTCATGCCGGACCTGATCCGGCATCCTGTAATTTCAGGCAATTCTGGATTCAGCCCTGCGCCGGAATGACGATAATCGGACTTTTTGCGGCCTTGTCATATTTGCTATACAGCCTGATCAGGCCCAGATTTTTCACTTGCTTCATTTTTTTTGCCCGACATGGTCATCATTTCAATGTTTTTCATTGCCGCATCCATCATCAACTTTCCCCATATATTCATTTTCGGACTAATCAGTTCCATTACAGATCCGGGATCCATACTCCCATCCTTGACTTTATCCGTTATTTTGGACATAAGAATGCTCTGAATTCCGGCAATATTTGGAAGGCCTATGGCTTCACGTACTTCTTCGGGGGTGGCCTCTATAGATATATTTATTTTCATCGGCTTTACCTTTCGTAGACACATTATAAACATTAAACACTGTTTAATGGCTTTAAAGCAATTTTTATTTAAAGTGAATAAAAAAAAATACAGGCTTTAGTTATTTAATATATATGCGGAGAAAAACTGGAGATTAACATGTCACTACTAAACAGATTACTTCAATTCCCCCAAAAAAAACTGATTAAAAACTTCGACGCTGCAGTTAATCATGTTAAACACGGAATTTATCACAGCTTAAAGAGCGAATTCATAAAGTCTCAGGACGAAACCTATTCAGGACTTCTTGCGGCGGCTGTGACCAACGAATTATTTGCGCTTCAGCCAACAACAGAAGAGGCAAGAATCTTTGCCCTTAAAAACAAAAAAGTGATCGAACATCAGATTAGTGATCTTAAAAACAAGAAGGAAATAACAGAAATACTCAATATCACCCTTCGCTTGAGAGCTAAAATGATTTACGAAAACGTTTCGTCTGGCACTGTTATAAAAATTAACGGGAAGGCCATTGACAATCTAAAAAAATACGGGCTTTTAATTCCTGACATTAACTTGCCAACACCGAAAAAATTCATTGCTAAAGCAAGGGCATTTCATAAAAAAGCCATGAATTTTATCTGGTAGTTCATTTACTGTCTTCAGTCTTCCACTTATCGTCATTGCTTTTGAATTTTTTTTCTTGCCCTCGCCAATTGGCGAGGGCATTTTTGTCAAACTCCAGCCATTTTTTATCAGAACTCAAGAAGCCTGACTCTCCAGTTTTCCATTCGGCCTTTTCAGACGTCTCATTTTTTTTCCAGGAAGAATCAGAATTTTTCCAGGCCAGATCCCGAGATCTCCAACCCTGTTGCTCCAGTGCAAGACTTGATTCAAGGGGTAAAAAAAAGGACGATATTAAAATGATAAGACCACAAAAATTAATAAAGAGGCTGAATTTCAATAATGCATCCTCGCATGGACACCGAAATTTTTAATATGGCAAGAAAAACAAAATGATCGTACCCCATAAAAAAACTGGGTGCGTCGTCTTTTTATTCAAGCCTACATTAATTCAGGCACAAGTTTCAAGTTAAATATCAGTATAAAATATCATCATGGTCGGGAAAGAATGAATTATCAGGATCTGTGTGATTGGGGAGCCGAATACTATCAAAGTTAAAGCTACGGCAGACAGCCGCAAACTAAACAAAAGACCGATGGAGTATATTATGAGCCTATAACACAAAAAGGGAATCGAGATATACTCGAATTCCCTCTTCGAAAAACCGGCAAGAAAATTTTAACGCTTGGAGAACTGGAAGCGAGCACGCGCTGCTTTCTGACCGTATTTCTTTCTTTCTTTCGCACGCGGATCACGGGTAACCATGCCAGCTTTTTTAAGAACAGCTCTGAAATCAGGATTTGCAACCATCAATGCTCTTGCAATTCCATGCCTCAAAGCACCGGCCTGGCCGCTTATTCCGCCACCGCTTACCGTAGCCATTACATCATATGATGCGAGGGTATCAGTTAAAACCAGCGGGGATTTAACAGCAGTACGGGCTGTATCTACTGTAAAATATTCATCGGCCGGCTTGCCATTGACAACTATATTGCCACTGCCGCTTTTTAGCCATGTACGGGCTACCGAGGTCTTGCGCTTTCCAGTTGCATAATATCTATTTGCGTTTTCCATTATTTACTCCGGTCACTGATTCTGTATTATACTTTAAGGGTCTCTGGCTGCTGAGCCTCATGCGGATGGGTAGCACCTGCATAAACTCTAAGTTTTTTAAGCAACTGACGCCCAAGACGGTTCTTTGGCAGCATTCCCTTCACAGCATACATGATCAGAGCCTCTGGATTTTTCGCCATAAGCTTTTCAGCAGTAATTTCCTTAAGGCCGCCTACATATCCACTGTGACGATAGTATTTCTTGTCTTTTAGCTTATTGCCTGTAAGGGCGATCTTTTCAGCATTAATTACGATAATGCTGTCTCCAAGATCCGCGTGTGGGGTAAAAAGAGGATTCATCTTACCGCGTATTCTCGCTGCAACCTGGGTAGCCAAGCGGCCGAGTATCATTCCCTCTGCATCAACCACAAACCATTTACCCGCATTATCGGATGATTTGGCACTATATGTATATTTCTTCACTGTTTTCACTCCTGCAATTTTTAAAAAACTTGAATTTATTAAAGGCTTTTGGAATGCATGTCAAGGAAAAAACTTCCTGAAAAAACAGACTTACGAATGGGCATCCACAGATTGCTTGTAAAGTCTATAATACAATTCGACTCCGATAGCCAATATAAAAATTTATGAACTATTCAATTATATGCAATCCTGGCGGAAGTGTCTCACCAAAAGCCTCGTCACGGTCAGATTTCTTCATCTGAACCACATTTTCAATTCCATGCACATATGAGTCATATCCGGGAACTGATTTAAGCCAGTTTATAACAGTTGTTACAACTCCGGGAGAAATATCCCTGACCCTGTCACCTGTTTTTGCACATATTCTGGCAATTGCTGAAGCAATAACCTGTCTTTCAGCTGTCGCCTGTTTCATGAGCTTTTCAAGCCAGATAACAGCCTCAACCGGAGAAACGACTCTGTCTGCCGATCCGTAAAGAAGTTCTCTTGCTCCGAGCCTTGAAAGCGCCCATATTTTCCAATCCACATCTTTCTTTACGGAAATAAAAGGAAGCAAAGCCTTGCCAAGTCTTACCTTATCATTCTGTGACAGATACTCCATACTCACAAGAGCCATCCATATATCCTGCTGCTCTTTAGGAGAAAGTTTCACAGATTCACTCTTCTTCGGTATAACAAGTCCGGCCGTTTCCTGATAAAACTGCCTTTGCTGGCCTGGTTTAAGTCCGCCTGAAATTCTTCTCCAGAATATCCACCAGTCAGAAACCACCTGGGAATTTTTAGGATGCAAAATGCCGTCCCTGTATATTTTCCAGACTCTCTGAATTCTGTGTTCATCAAGGGCATCTCCAAACCCAGGGCGCATGCAGAAGCCCGTAAAATTGAGCCACCTGCTTTCATAAGTTGCCGAAACAGATCGTTTTTCAACAAGTTCAATCAACTCATCAGCCATTGCCCTTATAAGCGGAAGCGGCCATTTTTCCCTTATATTGCCTGAAAGGGCTGAAACATCCCTGGTCAGGCTCTGGAGCAGAGAGTTATCAGATGATTCGAATGCTTCCCTGACAAGCCTTTTTGCCTCAAGCACAAGCCCTTCTTCAATTGCCACTGTCCTGGCGATCTTCAGGGCAGTCGGTTTCTGCCTGAGCTGAAAAGAAAGTTCCCATTTATTGGGGCTTATAAGGGATCTGCACCAAAGCTTAAGCGCTCCGACCTCTGTATATTCTGCAGCCAAGTGTACAGGAACTCTTATCTCATCACCCTTTTTTCCATATGACACTACTGTCTGGATAGGCGGAAGGGCCGAGAAGGTATCATCGACATCTATGATATCACCCATCCTGTCACCAGACCTGAAACTTGAACTGTATACATCAAAACTCACAGGCTTGTTTGCAAGAACCTCAAAGTCACGATTTTCAAGCTCAATTTTTGTGCCTTCGTCCAGACCTCTTTCCACAAGACAGATGGCGCTTTTCTTTTCAGGTTCTGCCCCACCTACGCCAAGATAATATGAACGAGGACTTCCACTTCCGACTTTTACCCCACTTCCTGATTTCACAAGACCGTAATATGAAGCCCCCAAGGCAACGGCAAGATCCGGATCAGGATTTTCGAGTACTGAAGGTGAATGGTCGGTGCCGAACCATGATTTAATCGAATCAATAATTCTGTCCTGAATCACCGTGGGTTTTAATGACCCGCCATTAAAAAGCACATGATCTGGAACAGGAAGCTTACCGATCGCCTTTTCGACGTCAGCCTTATGTTTTTCAAGGAACCAACCGAGATGTTTCGTAATTGCTGGCTCGCCTTCGTAAGGGAGGCCAAATTCGGTTATCGCCTTTCTTGAGGCAATTCTTTTTTTGTCATCTGAACCGACAATTGGAAAAAAACCATTCACTACGATATTGAGCATGTCATCAAAAACAAGATCGGCTGAAATTGTGCCGGAAATAAGCTTCCCGCCCTCACCCATTATGGTGATACGCTCACGCTCAGATTTTGCGTCAAGAATTCTTTCCTTGGCAGCCCTGCATAAATGGCAAAGTGTTTTCCATCTGTCTCCTGAGAGTGAAATATTGGATTTACCAAGCTTCATCTCCACAAGCCTTGCAAGGGCAAGATCTATATTATCACCGCCAAGAATAAGATGATCTCCCACAGCAAGCCTGTCAAACCTCGGAGATCCTCCATCGGCCTCCCTCAGGGCTATGAGAGTAAAGTCAGTTGTACCGCCACCGACATCACATATCAGAATCAATTCTCCAGGCTTTACATGACTGCTCCAGTCATCTTCATGACGGGCCAACCAGCTGTAAAACGCTGCAAGCGGCTCTTCAAGCAGAGTAATGTCACCAAGTCCGGCTCTTTTGGCAGCCTCAACCGTAAGATCTCTTGCCACCTCGTCAAAGGACGCAGGAACAGTAACTGTTACAAACTGATTCTCAAGATAAAATTCAGCATCATCCTTTTTTTGATAATTCCAGGCTTTTTTTATATGCTTGAGATAAGCTGCCGAAGCGTCGACAGGTGATCTTTTCTGAATTGACTGTGGCGATCCCCAAGGGAGAATGGAGGAAAGGCGATCCACATTTCCGTGGCAAAGCCATGATTTGGCTGAAGAAACCAGTCTCGAAGGAATTTTGGCCCCAAGCTCTCGTGCATAAATCCCTGAAAAATCATCTTCCTGGGTTGCCCATGGCAATTGCAAAGCATCTTTAGATATTTCGTATTCACCTGGCAGATAAAGGAAAGAAGGAAGAACAGGGCTGGCTGTAAGCTCTCCGGCTCCGGAAAGCTGCGGCACCTGAAAAAGATCTATTTTTCTTGATTCAGGATTCTTTGATCTGTTTACACACGATACAGCACAATTTGTGGTGCCAAGATCAATGCCGATTATGTATGGCCGGGTAATTTTACTCAAGCGATTCACGCTCCCTTACGCTGAATTCGAGGCGCCATTTTCTGTCATCATTCCTTGAAACACACCAGAAATCAAGGGTTCCAATTTCAGTTGCACGTACTTTTATTCCAACTGGAACCTGACCTCCGGCTTCGCCGTCCAAAACAGTCTCTATGGTGGTCAACTCTTCTATTTCATCATTCCAGTCCTCTACAATATCCCCAGTTTTATCCTCAAGTCTTGTGGAAGATCTTAAAACATCAAAATGAACGTTTTCTCCGACAACAAGAACAAAATCTCGATCCGTGATCTCTGCCTCGGTTCCTTCCTCCATGCCAAAGGGAGCAACGCAGAGTGCCTTGGTCGGCAAAGGAATTCCTGGAATTGCGGGCATGGATGCGGCAATGGATATATAATACGTCTTGGCAAGGCCGCCCCTTATTCGAACGCCCCCTGTTTTTTTCGTAAATCCATAAAATGCGGCTCCTATGGCTACGCTGAGATCAAGGTCAGATGATTCTATCTCCCTGACGCCGCAGCCGCCCCATGAATTTATTACTTCAACGATTCTTTTTCTGAGTGCATCAGCCTTCATTACTCCGCCGTTGAAGAAAACAGCTGTCGGAACATGCAGATCTTCAGGCATTGACCCGCCGCGTCTCAGGAATCTGGCAAGATGCTTTGTAATTGCCGCGTCAGATTCATAACCAAGACCAAATTCCTTCAGACCTGACTGGCGAGCCTTTACAGGAGAATCGGTAGAGTGGCACTGAGGGAAAAACCCCTGCAAAACAAGATTTTCAATTTCCTGCTTAACAAGATTTGTCTTTATTGTTCCGCCGATAAGACTACTTCCCCTGCCAAGCACTGAAACGGGTATTTCTTCCGGAGATCCCTCTGAAAGAAGTTTTTCCTTTGCAGCCCTGCAACTCTGGCCAAGAGCTCTCATCTGCCAGGGATCGATCTTTACACCTTTCTTTGCAAGGTTTGCGGCGGCGGAGTAAGCCATGGCAAGATCCATATTGTCACCACCCACAAGAAGATGATCGCCGACAGCAACACGCTCGAGGGAAAGATCGCCTCCCTCATCTGATACGCTTATAAGGCTGAAGTCTGTCGTACCGCCTCCGATATCACAGATCAAAATACTGTCACCTGATTTTACAGAATCCCTCCATTTATCATCTGAAGAGGCTATCCATGAATAAAAGGCTGCCTGGGGCTCTTCAAGGAGAGTTACATTTTCAAGGCCTGCCTCGTGAGCAGCTTTTATTGTAAGGTCTCTTGCATCAGCATCGAAAGATGCCGGAACGGTGAGAAATATTTCCTGGAATTCCATCATAAGCTCGGGGACATCGCCTGCGATTTCATGGTTCCAGGCATCCCTGACGTGCTTAAGAATCAAGCATGAAACTTCTACTGGACTAAGTTTTCTGGAACTATCAGGAGCGCCCCAGGGAAGAATCGGCTGGGTTCTGTTAACCATATTATTACAAAGCCATGATTTGGCAGATGATATAAATTTGTCAGGGACTTCAGCGCCTCTGTTTCTTGCCATCTCACCAACCGCAGCATCATTATCTTCATTCCAGGGAAGCGCGAGGGATGACAGATTCTGATCATGTTTTCCTGGAAGATAGATAAAAGAAGGAAGCATATCCCTGCTGGCAACTTCTCCTGATGATATCAGCTGGGGGATCTGAAAAACATTAACAACAGGTTTTTCGCCCTTTTTTGCTGATGCTTCTGTGTAGGCAACAACTGTGTTTGATGTTCCTAAATCTATTCCTATAATGTAATGGGCTTCTGTCATTAACGGCCTACCTTTATTATTGAATCTCAATTTCCACAGGAGCCATTATGCTGGCGTCTTTGACCTTTGAAAGCTCCGGCATGTTCTGTTTGGATGCTTTCCACCCCCTGTGCCTTACAATTCCCTTGAAAGGCGGATTTCCAGTTACGTTGCCTACAAGCTTGAAAACATCCGGATCAAATCCATCTTCCACAACAATATCCGCGCCCTCTTCCTTGTCAGTTACAGGCACAGGATCGAGGTATTTTTTCATGGTTTTTTTGCAGCTCTCATGAATCCCCCTGACTGCGGCTCCAATCTGTTCATCCTCATAAACTGAAAGATCCTCATTGAAAAAATCAAGAAGGCGACCTTCTCGCTGAAGCACTGATAGAAAATGCAAAAATCTTCTTTTTTCCTCTTCAAGATCTCTTTCAGGCGCCTTTTTTTCGCCTTTCAGAGGTTTAGAAGGTTTGAGAGATGAAATTATTCCTGATGTAATGCTTTTTGAAATAAAAGCGTCTATGATCACAAATATGAAAAAGGCCACGGCTGGTATTGCATAGGCGTAAAGTCTGAATTCTTCTGAAAATATAAAACCGGGCAAGCCATGAATATCTATTTTTAATCCTGAAGGCATCTGGGAAAATGATGAAAAAACGCCTGCTAAAGCCAGGATCAAATATATCAAAGCCTCTGATAGTCCAAGGAATGCAACCCATATAAAAAAATTCTTAAAAAAGAATTTCCAGTATGTATTTTTCGGGGTCTCCACTATTTCTGCTCCTTCTGTATGTTCAGTAAAACATGATATTTTGGTGATCAATATCCGGAAATTTAATTAAAAGCTGCCAAGTGTCAAGGAAAACATGCTTTTTCTTCTTATGGCTCCATCTAAAAATGCCTTTTTGCCAGAGCTTGTTCAGATATCTGCGTCGGCCTCATACTCGAACATCATTTTATACCTCATGAAATCTGGCCCTCCGTTCGACACTTACTTTCTATACTTCACCTCGTCATAAATTGAACTTTTCTGTCAGATGAAAGGTCAAAAGCCGCTTTTTGAAAAAAGCTTAGCAAAAACTTTTCGGTTATGGTTTCTTTTGCTTGAAAAACATATGCTCTCGACTCGTGATATAAAAACCATAAAAGTTCTGGGAAAGATCTGGAAAACCCTTTTTCAGAAGGGTTTTCCAGTAATAATGCAACAACGTGCTTGCCATTCAAACAGCCTGACTCATTTCAAATGTTCAAGCTATGGCATTGATATGTATATCAAATAAGAATTCTAATTTTAAACAATACCATTAAAAGCATTTACAGACTGATCTAAGCAAATTAATCCAAGTAAATCTTTTTCTGAGCAAAATATTTCCCGGCTTTTTCATTGAACTATAAAAAAGCTTATGATATCGGTTAACAAACTGAAATCTTTGGATGATTGAAATGAAACAGATAATAGGCGCACATTACATTAAACGCGACAGATTTGATTTTGAGATAGGGTATTTGAGGCAAAGCCCATGCATCTCATGTGACAGGAAAGAAGACCTTCCTGGCTGCTCAGGATTCTGCGAGATGATTATCCGACTGCAGGAAACGCTTGCGGCTGGAATATCCTGCTCCAAATTTTAATCCTGGTGAATAAAATAAAAAAGCAGGCTTAGGCCTGCTTCATAAAATATCTGCGTAAAGACTCATTCAAGGTTCCTAACCTTCAGCAATCATCCTTTCAGAGATTTTCATTCCGGACTGTTCAATGTTTTCCATTTTTTGAACTATGAATCCGGACGGCTGATATTCTGGCACCATTGATCTGAATGTAGAAACAATGCCCGATATATTCTGGATATCTGCATATCTTGTAAGATTTCCTATACCTTGGGCAAATATTTTCATATTTCTTTCAGCGCCCTTTAGTACCATGATTTTTTTGTGCGGGGTCGGGCAAACCCCTTCTTCAGCAGTAATAAGCTCTTCATAAAGCTTCTCGCCGGGCCTTAGGCCTATATATTCAATTTTGATATCTATATCCGGCTTGAAGCCTGACAGTTTGATAAGCTCCCTTGCCATGGAATCTATTTTTACAGGAGTCCCCATATCTAGGATAAAAATCTCTCCGCCATTCCCCATGGTTCCTGCCTGTAGAATAAGCTGGCAAGCTTCGGATGTTGTCATGAAAAACCTTGTCATTTCCTGATGAGTAACAGTAACAGGGCCACCGAGCTCTATCTGCTTTTTGAAAATAGGCACGACACTGCCACCACTGCCGACAACATTCCCAAATCTGACGATCATAAATTTGGTTTTAACGTCCGTAGAATTATTCTGATTTTGAATAAAAATCTCAGCAACCCTTTTGGATGCGCCCATGATGTTTGCAGGCCTGACAGCCTTGTCTGTTGAAACAAAAACAAACCTTGAAACATCATATTTCTTTGCGCATTCAGCCACATTCATGGTTCCCATGATGTTGTTATCAACTGCTTTCCAAGGATGTTTCTCAAGTATTGGAACATGTTTATATGCTGCCGCATGAAAAACTACATTCGGGAGATAGTTTTCAAAAACGCTGTCGAGATGGTGAATATCCCTTATATCTCCAAGGACATAAGCCATTTTGATACCAGGAAATGATCTGGCAAGTTCCTGCTCAGCTTCAAAGAGCTGGGTTTCGGCCTGATCAAAAAGAATGAGCTTTTCTGGTTTAAAAAGAGCTATCTGGCGACAAAGTTCAAAACCTATGGAACCTCCTCCGCCTGTCACAAGAATACGTTTGCCCTTGAGAAGCTCATAGATCTTCTTTTCATCAAGATTAACTGCCTCACGGCCAAGAAGGTCAAAATATGAAACATCACGGACAAACTTGATTGCCTTTTCACCCCTTATTATTTCACTGATGTTAGGCATTATTTTAAAGCTTATTCTGCTTTCTTCGCAAATATCTATTATTCTGCGCATTTGTATAGATGTGGCCGAAGGTATGGCGATGATGATCTGGTCAGCCTGAACTTTTTCGGCAGCAGCGTCAAGATTGTCGATACTGTTTAAAACAGGAATGCCGTGTATTGTTTTGCCAACCTTAACCGGATGATCATCAAGAAAGCCCACAACTTCGTATGAAAGCTCCTTGCTCGTCCTGATTTCCCTGCAGATTTTCTCTCCGCAGTCTCCTGCGCCTATTATTATTACCCTTTTCTTACTTGAGGGGGTTCTGTCAAAAATTGAACATATGGAATTGAAGACGTCTTTCCATGTTCTTGAACCACCTCTGAAAGCATAGAAAGATCTTAGGGAAAGCCGAAAGGAAGTAATCATGAAAATGGTCAGAAACCAGTCAATAAGAAATACAGACCTGGAAAAGCCATCAAAACGATGAACAAAGAGAATGAGACAGATGCAAAAAAGGCTGCCGATTGTCGAGCCTTTTACGATGTTGGCAAGATCCACAAGTCCGGTGTATCTCCACATCCCCTTGTAAACATCAAACCAGTGGAACACAGCCATTTTGATTAGAAGTATCCAGGGATATGCCTGAAAAATCTGAATCCAGAATTTTGATGAAAGCTCAGCTGTTAAATCAAGCCTTATGAGGTTTGCAGTAAACAATGCTGCTGTCAGAATACAGATATCAACAGCCTGAATTATGAAAAAATTCTTATATAATAGCTTTAGGCGCATTTTATATACCGAAGGACTCCGGATAAAATTTCTTTGAACAAAATCATAAATGAATGGATAATTCGCGGAACCATTAAAGTTCAATAATGAAAACGATTTTAATAATTATACGTAAAAAAGGAATTACGCAAGAGCTAAGCTGAGACCTTTTTCAAATCAGGGCTCGTTTCGAACCTTAATCTTATCCATAAAAACAACAATAACAGAACACAAATAAAAAAAATTACTAAAATCATTCCTGGGATATTGCCAGCAAATCTTAAAATGGCGATATAAATCAGTCCCATGATTAACTGACCGAATCCATAAGATAAAGCAACCTTCCAGTGGGCTATCCCTGCCTGATTTGCAAGAATCTGATAAATATGGGATCTATGCGGCTGTGCAATATTCTCCCTTCTTTTAATTCTTAATATAATCGTACTTATTGAATCCACATAAAATGGAAGCATGAAGGCAATCATTGAAACAAATTCGATACAGGAACCGGAATATACAAAAGCAGAAAAACCAAACCAGAATCCGATCAGAATACTACCAACATCTCCCATGAATACTTTGGCAAAGGGGATATTAAATGGAAGAAAACCAATACAGCCAAAGCCGATCGCAAGAAATACAGACAGATACATGCCAATCACAAAGTCAGTGTAAATAAAAAGCAAAATGGCCGCAATTATTGCTGTGATACCGGCAATTCCGTTTATGCCGTCCATAAAATTATAAAAATTGGCCGTACCTGTAATAAAAAAAGCCCAGAGAGCAATCATAAAAAAACTTAAGTTTGGGGAAATGCAGTAAACGCATACGCCAGCAGCTATCATCTGGATTACAAGCCTCAGGCGTCTCGAAACATGCCTGAAATCTCCGTAAAAACTTATAATTGAGAGAAAAGCCGCAGAAACCCAAATATACGGGCTGATACCCACAAATATCGAACCGAAAACAAAAGCCAGAAGAATACCTATTCCTCCGCCTTTGGGGGTAGGCCTTGTGTGGGAACTTCTTTCAGATGGAATATCCGTGAGTTTAAGCACATGTCCATATCTTGAAATTACGTACGCCCCTGAAATCCCAAGAATCAGAGATACAGCAAAAACAAAAAGATCATTCATTCATGCCAGCCATTTTTTAAATTATGTATAACAGCAAAGTCAGTAACGTTTGAAAACAGATTGCCATCTACTGCCATGTCTTCTGTGAATTTTTCAATTGCAGAAATAAGAGGTCTGCGGCCCATAAATAAGCATAAAGCCTCATCAACTATTGAAAAAACTAATTTCAAAGGAGCTAAAGGAATGCGGATAACAGAGGGACACCTACCGAAAGATTCAAGCATGGATGAATATATTGCCTCAAGAGAATGAAAAGAGCCATCTGTGATATTAAAAAAGCGGCCCGGTGTTTCTCCGTGGAGTGCAGCTGAAATTGCTGCATAAACAGCATCATCTGCGTGGATCAAAGTGCGCCTGTTAAGGCCATCTCCAGGCAGAATTTTTATCCCTGCTTTTGCCAGCATTGTAAGAAGTCTGTAATTGCCTTTCATATTTGGGCCATAAACGGATGCGTACCTTAGAACAACCCCGGCAGGCTCTCCTGTATTTCGGCTTACAAGTGCAAGAACGTATTTTTCTGCCCCAAGCTTTGATTTTGCATATGCAGTTACTGGCGTCGGAATGCTGGATTCATCAAAAATATTTCTTTCCTCAGAAACGCCGTAGACATTAATGGTGCTGAAATAGACAAATCTGCTTACACTGTTTTTCCAGGAAGCCCTGACAAGAAGCTTTGTGGCATCAAGATTAACCCTGAATATTTCCTTATCGTCCAAAGGAGTTGGATTATTTATATGAAGCTTTGCTGCAAGATGAAAAACTGTATCAACGCCTCTGCACGCGAGAGTCAGATCTTTTTCTGAAAAAAGGCTCCCGCAAAAAATCTCTGCCGAATTATGAATGCCTGACAAGTCAGATTTTTCACGGACAAATACCCGCACTGAATATCCAAGCTCAACAAGTCTTTTCACAAGAATTTTTCCGATGGCGCCTGTCGCGCCTGTAACCAGAACCTTTTGCATCAGAAAAACCTGTAGCCCCATTTATTGAAATAAAGAAAAGCGCTCTTCATGAAAACAAGCGCCCATTTCAGCTCATTATGGGCAGCTCTGTGCCATCTGTGGATAATTTCAACATCAGGATGAAATACTGTTTTCCATTTTTCAGAAATTTTCCTGCAAAGGTCAACATCTTCAAAATAAAGAAAAAATCTCTCATCGAAGCCGCTGACCTCCCTTAAAGCATCGGTTCTTGCAAAAAGAAATGCACCAGAAAGAAAAGGAACTTCAGCAAAATCTGAATAACCAATATCCTTCATTTCATATTTTGCAATTCTGTCCGCAAATATTTTTTTCTGCTGAATTTTAGCTGGAAGAAATCTGCGGATGAATAAGTCAGAAAGCGCAGGCAGTCGTTTGTTAAGATTCTGGGGGCTGCCGTCGGGAAATATGAAATTTCCTGAAACCATTCCAATATCAGGATTAGCGTCCATATATCCGGTCAGTTTTTCAAGGCATCCAGGCATTAGAACAAGATCAGCATTCATTAAAGCGATGTATCTGCCCCGGGCAATGGTTATGGCCTGATTATGATTTGCTCCGTAGCCTTTTCTCACTTTATTATTTATCAAGACAGCGTCAGGAAATCTGGCATCTATATATTCAGGAGCACCGTCTGTTGAGATGTTATCAACCACAATTATTTCATGGCTGATACCTGCGCACGCCTTTTCAAGACCCGGCATGAGTCCCTGCAAATCTTTTCTGCTGTTATGGGAAACAATCGAAATGGTTACATCGAGTTCATTATTTCTTTTTATACCAGACATATAAACGGATTCACCTGACAATTCTTCTTAACAAATGATGAAAAATACTGTTCTGTTTGAACAATACATAAGCATATTCAAGCTCCCTGCCCTTCAGAATTCTTTTATTCACGTCCGGGCTGAAGCCTTCTTTTATGGATCTTAAATAAACACTGAATTCCCTGCCTTCAAACGCCCTTATAAATCCGAACACCATTCTGCCAGCAATAAGATAAAGAGATTCAGGGAAATCAAAATATTTTCTTATCAGCCATATGGAATTCCTTGTCGGATAAAAAACACGCCTCGCGTTTGTTCTTCCGGCAGGAACAAATCTGTGAATAACCCTGCATAAAGGATCAAAAATTATTTCAAAACCAGCAAGTTTTACCTGAATCGCTGTCTCTATTTCATTCTGGTAGAGAAAAAATTCCTTTGGAAACCACCCTATCTGCCTGAAAAGATCCCTTCTTATTGCAAAACCGCATCCAATAAAAGCCGGAGAAGTAACGCACTCGTCATTATCAGGAAGATGCCATTCCCTCACCCTTTTACCTGAACCTGACTCAATCCTGCACGCTATGGCTCCGACATTTTTTTTCCCGTCAAAGGTTTCAACTATCCTGTCCAGACACTCAGCGTCAACAGGATGGGAGTCATCATCAAGAACCATCAGATATCTTGATGAAGCCTTCATACATGCCTGGTTTATGGCCTCTATACCTGAATTGGAAGACATGCGCATGATCCTGACAAGATCTTTTTTTTCGTTGAGATATTCCCATGTCGAGTCAGAAGAAGCGTTATCCACAGCAATTATCTCTAACCAGGGCCTCTGCTTTTTAAGATCAATCAGATGCTCGATGGTAAATCTCGTTTCAGAAAGCCTGTTATAATTCAGAACTATTATGCTCAGATCCGGTATGTTTAGGTACGGCTTCATGCTCACCTTTTCATTCCAAGAGGATGAAGAGAATTCACCACAGACGGATACCACAAGGTCATTTCCTCTCCTGAATCAAGAACGGATGAAGCAAATTCGACGCCCTGCATGAATGAATGATCCATATTCCCGACCTCGTATTTCCACCCTCCGAATCGTCCCCTTGAATAGATTCCAAGATCCTGAAGCTTTTTAAGATATGGAAAAAGAAGCTCGTCCCTGTTTTTTGAAGGAGTCGGATATCCATGCTCAATCGAGTGATGCCAGGTATGATTGATTTCCTGTCTCGATCCGATCAACTTTGTATTTAAACAGCCCTGTATAGCTTCTTCAACAATCCGTCCCTTGTCCACATTCTTTGATGGACTCTCGCTCACTTCGCACATGAGAGACCAGGAACATGCGGAATCAGGAACATTATTTGGAGAATAATTGCTGAAAACCGTAACCCTGTAAAATGGGCAGTTATCTTCAGGAAAATACATCCAGCATTTGGTTGAAAGTTTTTCAGGAGGATGGCCTTTAAGACCTATTCCCACAACATGGGTGGACGAATGCTTAAGCTTTGGGGCAGAATTATATGGAGAATCAAGGTCAGATATTTCGACTAATCTGGTCAGGGGCATTGTGGATAAAAGAATGTCATATTCATCCGAAGATCCGTCTTCAAAGAAAATCTTTTTATTTTGAGATGAAACAGAAGCTATTTTTTTGGATTTTATCATTTTTGAAGAAGGCAATTTTTCTGCCATGCTATTCCATATCCCGCCAGTTCCGCCATGAAGAGGAAAACGGAAAGTCGAATTAGGCCCCCAGGAAATCGAGTCTTTATCAAAAACAGAATTTTCAAGGATACCTTCAAGAGCCACAGGAGCGACTCTCTCGCCAGTCCAGTTCCAGCCCATTTCTTCAGGAGGATATGCCCAAACCTTATAATTGTATGGTCTCAAAAACCATTTTGCCAGGCCTGTTCCGAATGTCATGTCAATCCACTGGGCAAAATCGGCAGGTTTATTATGGGGCGCAAGTTTTGAAAGATCCATCACGCCTTTGAGGCATTCCCAGAAAACCTCTTTCGGCAGCCTGTGGATATTATTCTGAAGAGGATAAGGAATAAACCGGTCCTGCATCCAGACCCAGGCCTCCCTTTCGTGGAAAAGCCAGCCGTCATTTTCGCCAAGCACGGTATCCATGACTTTATCAAAATAGTTGTAATGGCTGAAAAGAACATGGCCGCCTATGTCCCACCAGAATCCTTCATCATCTTTGAATGATGTGGACAGACCGCCAAAACGGTCGGACATCTCGTAAAGAGTCCAGTCCTCATGCCCTATTTCTGATAAACGCCAAGCAGCGCCAAGCCCGGTCGGTCCGCCGCCTATTATTACAATCCTCATCAGGATAATCTCCAAAGGCCTTTTTTTATTGGAAGTACATATCAGGGGATTTTAGATACAATATAATTAGAATCATTGCGAGAGTTTGTTTTAATTGAAGGCTCATAGGCCTCCGGCGGGTCGCTTTTTTGTAAAAAAGCTCCGCAAAAAACTTTTGGATTTTGTTTTAAGCGACACCAACAAACCGGATCATTCTTTGGTTTTCAAATATGCTCTTCTTGAAGGGCATTTCAAAATAGTTAAGGCTACTGGTGCGACAATAAACACAACAATTATAAAATCTTCTGCAAAACCCAAAAGAGCCATTAATAATGAAAATAATCGGTTGTAGATACGTATATGCGATACTCCTTGCCTAAAGTGGAGCATCACATATACGTCTGCTTAGAATAGATTAATTCAAATCCTTGAAGAGCATATATGTTATATCCTCTGTATCGGTTTCATATCGTTGCATGTCTGAATTATAATGAGATTCCCATTTGTCAATTCTAATTTTTGCAAGGCTGCCCTCATCAGTTAGTGCACAAATGGTTGTTCCGAATTGAAAATAAAAGGGGTGATTGAATACCCAGTTATAAAACTCATGCTTTTCGTCACGCGTACTGGCTCTGTAAAAATAAGGCCACTGGGAAATCGGATTTGATTCAAGCGAAACATACTTATTTTTAATCATTTCATAGGTTAAGGCATCATAGTTTGTGGAAGTATCGAACACAAAAAGCCTGCCTTTATCAGTAGTAGCAGCACTGCACATCCAGTAAGGCGTATCCTTATCCTGAAACATAGAGAACCTCACATCCCAGCCTTCAAACCAATTGGGATAATATGAATTACCCGCAATGTTCTTATCAAGATCAAAATACGCGGTTGTCTTCATATCGCCGTGCAACTTGCGGGTTATGCCGACAGGCGCCGTAAACGAAACAGGCCGCTGTGAGGAAAAGCCGTCAGTGTTTGAAGCTATAACGGTTTCACTGCCAGTCGGGACATATTCCTTAGGAAGATGGGCAGTGTACACAGAGTCAGCATCATCATCAGTCATTGCATATTTTGTACTCCCGTTTATTGACGAAAGCATATAGACTTCCTTTACCTCAAAATAGTCGCTCACCGCAGCAGCTATCTGTTTTGGGAACTGGTCTGTGATGGCATCCGTTGATACAGGCATATCTGGCACAGGAATAGGGGACATGGCAGCCCAGCTGATAGGCGGAGCCGAATTGCTATCGCCAGGAGCGGCTTTGATATAGATTACAGTTCTTGGCTTCAGGCATACGCTGAGAGGATCTGAACCCGCCTTTTGAAAGTCCCTTTGCGTATAATTGCTGTCAAGGATTATTCCCCACTTTTCCTGGTCAAAAGCAAGCTCAATCGATGAAGTACCGTCAGGGAATGATAAAACATAACTGTTAAAACTTCCGCCGCCGTAATTGCCCAGAAGCCAGTAAAGTGCGTCCCTCACTGTAATTGGCGGTGAAAAATCACTGACAGGATCACCGGCATAGACAAGGTGATTTGCATAATGTCCGTCACCTGCGTCCACTACGACTGTCGTCGCATTTGTCGTGATTCCGGGGCTGTACTCCGGCCATCTGCCAATATCAGTCAAAACATTAACATGCATGGCTTCGTCATAGACGGGAAGCTTTACAGTTGCCGTTACATCCGTCACAGCAAGGCAGAAAGGCGCTCCTATTTCAAAAGACCGCAGTTCGTCTACACTGAGTAATATGTCGCCTTCCTCGCCGGTTGCCCCTACCCGCTTATCAACATTCCAGAAATTTCCTGGCCCACTTGGATAGGTATCACCCGCAGCGAGCGCGGCAATGCTTGCATTCGGCTTGAAGGTCGCTATGGCAGACCTGCCCTGAAAAAGGGTTACGGTGGGCATCACATTGTACGCTGGAGCCGTGCCGTAATTTGTAACCTTGATATTAAGTTTGATTTTGGCGGCTGCATCGGATTTGGTACTTGTTACCTTCGACCAGTCGCTGACGCCGGAGTTACTGTTTGTGACGGTATTGGTGTTAATATTCGGCTCAACAACTTTACCAAGGGCAGTTCGAAACGCACCTGCGGCAAATGAGTTACCCAGCCAGTTCAGCCCGGAGACGGAACCTGTCTGACTGGATTTGCTGACTGTATTTGTCCACGAATTACTTCCTCCAGACGTAGACACAATATCTTCAAGCATGGTTATTGAGTAGCTGTCCATCTCGACATAAAACTTGGGGAAAGCTGGAACTGAAGGGTTTCGGCCAGGATTTATGACAGCCTGATCCATGTTGACCCCTTTTGCTTCAAATGAGTCAGTGTACGGGTCGCCATCTGTGCTTGCCTGATGAGGATTGGTCTTATAGTACTTGACGGTATAGTCAAGCTGTTCAGGGCTCTTAACGGCAAGCTGGCCCGTTTGCACATTATAGTTAACACCCCATGGGACTATATCACGGTTGAAACCGCTTATACTGAAGCCGTAATATTCATATGCATTGGGTATCCCATCACAGTCTATATCGTCAAGACCATCATGTTTGCCGTCGTTGTTATCATCAGTATCAAGGGCCGCAATCTTACCGTCACCGTCAGAGTCAGTTATGGTGCCAACCGCTGCTTTAGTGCCTGTTTTTAATCTTGTCTTTAGAACCTCTTGCGAACTATTGTCCTTGCCGAGTAACATCTCATAGAGATCAGTAAGCCCGTCACCATCAGAATCGGCATTTTTAGGATCTGTCCCGTTTTTTGCTTCAATAATATCATTAATGCCGTCACCATCCGTATCTTCGGGTATACACGAGCCGGTTTCCTTGTCATAATAATAGCCTTGGCCGCAGGCTTCATTGTCCGAATCACTCCCGTCACAGCTTAGAATAGTCCATAAGGGAAATAAAAAAAATAAAACGAGCAACAGGCATGAATGCTTTTTTTTGTGCATGGTTTTCTCCTCGCTATATGTTTGTTTAGTTTTATAAATATCCCCGCGTTGCCCAGCTTACCCATTGTATAAAATAACACGCTTCGCCTTGACATCAAAAATATAATAACGGGTGACTCCTTCAGGATAAGCTTAAAATAGAGATTAGAAACTGTTTGGTTAAAGTCCATGGAATTAAGCGGTAGAATGACAGTTTAAGAAACATCGTTGTTTAGAAAAGTGCCGCGCGTCCTTATTCTCTTTTTTGAATTTATCCTTGCGTGCTTCCAGCTCTTCACAAAATAACTGTCTTAAATAAACAGCAGATGAATAATTGACTCATGGTCCATGAAGAATCAGTTATGCAGATTTCAAACCGGGAAAACGGTATTATCAAATTTTTTATTTTTCAGGCTTATTACAGAACGTTTCAAAAGCTTCCCTTGTCTGCGGAAAACCATGTTTTTGAGCAAGCTCCCAAGGACGTTCACACTGCTTGGTGCGCTCGCACCACGAATATCCGGCTGATCCGATGCAGCCATGTTCATCCCGGTCAGAACCCGGCATACCTGCTATTTGGGATTTTGAAGTATCGCTGCATCCTGTAATGGCTAAGATAAGAATAGTCCCGAAAATGAGTTTCAAGCGCATTTTAACCTCCTGAATATTGAAAAGAGATTGCTTAATAAATGGACTGGAGACATATGCGCCCTGTTTCGAACTGGCACGACTCCGGTTAATTGTATTCGTATCTAAGCCTTGCTTAAAAATTTTCTGACTCGCAAAAAAACACTTTTGAGAGCGGAAAAAAGCTTGGGAATAAGCCAGATTACCAGGGCAATAAAAAGAGCGAGCAGAAGCAGAAAAATAATAGGATGATAAAGGGCCGTCATTATTCCAGCCACAACAAGTATGTCCTCAAAAGTTGATGCCGCCCAGTTGGAGAATGGTTCAGGAGAGGTATTTATAAAAAGACGGGTAGACATTTTCAATCCGTGTGAACCAGCACTAAGCATAGCGCCAACCAGCATTGCCATCACAATCAATGCAGGGTCAACCCTTCCCATGACTGCCGCCGCAAGTACTGCACCGGCCGGAATACGAATGAATGTATGAACTGCATCCCAGACTGAATCGAAAGCTGGAATTTTGTCGACTATGAACTCAACCACATACATAAAGCAAGCAAGAGCAATAATTTCAGGACTGGTTAATAATCTCAGGGATTCCGGCAGAATCAGACTACCGGTGCTGCCAAGAATACCCAGTGTCAGTATCATAGCGTAGAGATTGATCCCGCTGGCCCATCCGACAACCATCACAAGCGCTATAGTATTAACCAGTCCCATATTATTCTCCATCATTATAACCTTACCGCAAGGCTACATCGAATCCGGCATTCGACTTTAAATATTCAGCTCGACTTCAGATTATTATCTCTTTGAAGAATAACATTTTAATATTTAAAAATACAGATCGTCTTTAAAGGCTACCTACAGGAACAGATCTCTTTATTCAGAAGCCAATATGAACCAGCACAAATTATATTCAACGAGCTAAAAGCCTCCCTCTTTCCATTTCCATTTTTTTTGTGTATTCGTAGTTACAAAGTTATTCTTATTAAAGGTATCCATAATGAACAAACAGGCAATAGAAGTTACGGTCACAGAACTTAAGGAAATAATTGACAGATATCTCAACGCAGGATCATCCATCAATTATGCTATCAAGATTGTCGGACATCCGGGCGTTGGAAAATCATCCGTAGTCAGACAGGTCGCGAGGGACAGAAATTTTCTTTTCATAGACACAAGGCTGGCATTCAAGGAAAATATTGACCTTGGAGGCTATCCTGTTCCTGATCATGCTTCAAAAAAAATGGTCTATTACAGACCTAAATTTATTCCTCCTGAAACACTTCCCGAAGGATACAAGGGCATTTTATGGTTTCTGGATGAATCCAACAGGGCGCATCCTACTGTAATCCAGACCCTTTTTCAGATAATCACTGAACACATATGCGGAGAACACCAGCTTCCTGACTGCACCTCAATTCTTCTTGCAGGGAATCTTGGAGAGACCGACAACACCACAATCACCGAATTTGACGATTCAGCGCTTGATGGAAGGCTCGCAATTTTCCACCTGAAACCATCTGCAAAAGAATGGCTCAAATGGGCAGGTGGCGCTGAAATTCATCCGGCTATAATTCATTATATTTCACTTTTCCCTGAAAGACTCTGGGACGAGAAGCACATACATCCGAATCCAAGGGGCTGGCATCAGGTTTCCCAGACAATAACCCTGTCTTATGGGCTGGAAACGGAAGGGGAACTAAAGGCTTATCTTTCATCTAATACTGACAGTCCTCTTGAAAAAACCATCACAGCCCTGATCGGGGATGTGGCAGGTTTTGACTTCATCATGCAGCTCACAGTGCCGAGGCTAATATCAACCTCTGACATAATTAATGGTAGCGATGACAAGCTCGAATCCATGAAAAAGGGGAAGATCCCGGCAGAAGACATTTTATGGGCAATATCAGGTGCTGTCTCATGGCTCAGGGAAAAGGCCGTAAACCTCAAATCAGATTTTAAGGAAGACGATCTTAGCGAACTTGGCAATATTCTCCGCTTCATAGGAATGACGAGATCTGACGCAAGAATGTCGTTCTTTTATCTTTTATTGAGGGAATGCGGACTTCTGACAAAAATTCCTGCCGCCCTTGAATTTGTTAGGAATAAAGAGGAAAGAGCCGAGCTTCTGAAAAAATTCGATGCTGTTATGAATATGTAGAGGCTTTATACAGAAAATGCGTGGGATTTTTGAAAAAATCCCCCCGCGCCCCCTTAAACTTTATGGATTTGTAATGTTTGAGAACGGCTATATTCCTCAAACCCAAAAGTTTTTGCGGAGCTTTTTTCAAAAAGCGACCCGCCGGAGGCATTCGGCTGAATGTCGGATTACGGACAAAGGGCGTCCTAATCCGACCTACGAGTAGGCCTTTTTTATGGCAAATTAACCATACAAGGCACAATCAAAAAGGCAGCAAACATTAGAGAGTCAATTATTTATAATGTCTGATACAGGCAAAGCAAAAGAATCAAAAAAAATCTGGGACTCAGCCCTGGAGCTTCTCTGGCAAAAAAGCAGATTTACGTCTTATTTTTACCAGTCAGTTCAGTTTGCGGTGGATGATTCAATTCCTACGCTCGGCCTGACATCGTCCGATTACAGACCTCTCATCATATACAATCCTGATTTCGTTATCTCAAAAAACAAAGAAGAACTTGTCGGGCTTCTGGTTCACGAGCTTCTGCATATAGTCTTTGACCATGATCACAGATCATCTGTACACACTGCTAAGGGCCAGGACATGTATATGCAGAATCTGTGTCAGGATATGGTGGTGAACAGCTATATTCTTAATCCAGATACTCGCTTTTTCTCTGGCGCTAAAAAAAATGCTGAAATCATTCTTCCGATCGGCGTGCCAGTAATTCCAAAGGCATTTTATCAGGAAACCGGGAATAATGATCCAACATGGGAAGAGGTCTTTCAATGGATCACGAATAGAGGGCCAGGACAGCTTATTGAATTCATAAATGAAGTTAGAAAGCATCTGACTCATGAAAAACGTGAACACGTCCCAGTTCCGTACGAAGCAATAGAAAAGGCTAAACAGGAAGATTCCTTTGAGATACTTGAAGAAAAAAATGCCTTGGTTTTCAAAAATCCCAACGGAGGAACCTCGCACGCAGGGGTTCATTTCATGGATATGGAAAGCAACAGGAGGCAGTTAAAGGCCAGCCTCAAAAGGATAATCAGATTCTCGGACAGCATAACAGACTCTCATAATGACAGGATCTATCAGGATATCAGAAGGATGATAACCACGCCTTTATCCATTGATATGTCTTTCAGAAAAAAGATCAGGTCTATTGTGGATAAAACCGCACCATCAAATGAATGGAAATATTCCGCCTCAAAATTCAGCAGAAGATACGCTGACAGCGGAATATATTCTCCAGGCAGGGTATTCAGGGAAAAGGAAAGAATAATTGTGGCTGTGGATGTTTCAGCGTCCATGACCATCACGCCAAGAGAGATCGAGGCTGCTTTCGGAGCCATAGAAGGACTTCTTGACAGATACAGGGTTCATCTTATCTGCATTGACGAAACGCTTTTCACACCAAGGCGGGACGGAACAAGAAATTCAAATTCAGACGATCCTGAAAAACCTTTCATATATAAAAAAGGTGACTGGAAGATCATAAAAACAGGCAGCAGCGGAACAACCATTTTTGCGCCCATGTTCAATTCATTCCTTAAAAACAGGCATGAAATGGTAATCGTGATCACAGACGGATACATTTATGATCTCGAACAGCTCAGACCATACCCCAAAACGATCTGGCTGGTATCCGGAAACAGAACCGAACCATTCAGACCGCATTTTGGGCATGTTGAGAAAATAAAAATTGTAGGAAGTCAGAGATAACCTATTGCATTTGAGCCTCCGGCGGGTCGCTTTTTTGAAAAAAGCTCCGCAAAAAACTTTATGGATTTGTTCGTAGGGTGCTCAAACCGCAAGGTTTGCGCACCAAAAAGCCTGAATGGAGTCAATACAAATCAATGAACACAGACATCAAGCAATTAATAAAACAAGGCGCTGAAAATCCCGAATTCGACTTTGAATCAGGCCTTGATCTTCTGATAAAGTTAAAATCTGCTGATTCTGTTTATAAAGCAGGAATCTACTGGAAAAAGTTTAATTACCAGAAAGCCTTTGCATTCCTGATAAAAACCGGTGACTGCGATGCAATACTCAAAGCTGGCAGAAAATGGAAGGAATTCGACTTTGAAGCAGCTCTTGAAAAGCTGACTGAAAAAAAAGAGGCTAAACTGATATACTACGCTGGCCTGGACTGGAAAAACATGGATTTTGATAAAGGCCTTGACGCACTTTTAAGAATCGGCAACGCGGAATTCATATTTTACTCAGGGATCCACTGGAAACAGTTTGATTTTCATAAAGGTCTGTCCGGCCTTATATCTGCAAGAGAACCTGCGTTTATTTACAAGGCAGGGACAATGTGGAAACAGTTTGATTATGAGGCAGGCTGGAAAGCTCTGGAAGAGCTTGTAGATTCAGGAGCATTCTGGAGGGGTGAAGCACTCAGCCATCCAAAATGGAAGCCTGAAATCAAAAAAATCTGGAGAAAGCTGAGTCTTGCGACAAATAAGGACGTAAATTGAGCCGCATTATTTTCTGAAAACTATGGATCTCACCACGGCAAATTATGACAAGCATATATTACGCACTCCATAACAAATAAACGATACGATTTTGTGAATCCTACGAAATATTTTGACACACCCATGAGCAGAATGATATCTGACACAATCTGTCAGAATAATTCGAATCTGCCGTAATGAAACTCGGTGGTCATAGAAGTGAAATGACAGGGAGCATAATCATAAAATAAAGCTATACGCATCTTGAATATTGACAAGATCACAAAAAGTCCAGTTTCAGTCATTCCGGTGGGGGCTGTCCTGGTGAAAACCGGAAGTCTGAATCCTTAACTGTCTGAAAATACTGAATGCCTTATCAAATCAGGCATGACACAGAAGCCTTTTTCTGACTTTTTGCGAGTCCATCAATACAGATAACCTTTGTGGAGCTTTTTTCAAAGATCGCTCCACCAATGGCACACATTATTGCTTCTGATCAAGAGCAAACAGCACTATAGCGTTTATAAACTTTTTACTTATTACCACAGGAGAATACGATGAATCCCGGAATCTTCAGGGAATATGATATCAGAGGCATTGCAGGCGAGGATCTTACAGAAGACGATGTCATAAACATTGGAAAAGCTGCAGGCACTTACCTAATCAGACATGGATGCAGAAGAATCATGGTTGGAAGAGATTGCAGGCTGACCTCGAATTCATATACTGAAAAGCTCAAGCAGGGCCTCATGTCCACAGGTTGTGATGTTGTAGACATAGGCATATGCCCTACTCCAGTGCTTTATTTTTCAATAAGACATTTCAAGGCTGAAGGCGGAATAATGGTCACAGCAAGCCATAATCCTCCTGAATACAACGGATTCAAGATGTGCCGAAAAACTGACTCCGTTCACGGTGAGGATCTGAAGAAAATCAGGGATCTTATTCTTGCCGGAGATTATGAAAAAGGCTCAGGAAAAGCTGAAAATGCTGATGCAGTCACTCCTTACAAATCATATCTGCTTGGGAATATTAAACTAAACAGAAAGCTTAAGATAGGTCTTGATGCAGGAAACGGGACAGGCGGCGTTGTTGGGGTACCAGTACTCAGGGAGCTTGGATGCGAGGTTCACGACATCTATTGCGATATGGATGGGACTTTCCCGAATCATGAAGCAGATCCTACTGTACTAAAAAATCTGAAAGACCTGATTGAACTTGTAAAAAAAGAAAAGCTTGACGCAGGCATAGGCTTTGATGGTGATTCTGACAGAATAGGCGTTATAAGCGAAAAAGGCGACATCATCTACGGAGACCAGCTTCTGGTCATTTTCTCAAGAGAGATTCTGTCACGGCGTCCGGGAGCTACATTCATATCCGAGGTAAAATGCTCCCAGGTCATGTATGATGATATAGAGAAAAATGGCGGAAATGCCATCATGTGGAAAACCGGCCATTCCCTTATTAAAGAGAAGATGAAGACTGAAAAAGCAGCTCTTGCAGGAGAAATGAGCGGCCATATGTTCTTTGAAGACAGGTATTTCGGTTATGATGACGCAATATACGCAGCGTGCAGACTGCTTGAAATAATGTCAAACACAGACAGAAAGCTATCCGATCTGATATCTGACCTTCCAAAGACTTTCAATACTCCTGAAATAAGGGTTGACTGTCCGGATGATAAAAAATTCCAGACTGTTGAAAAAGCAAAGGAATACTTCAGATCAAAACACAAGATAATTGATATTGACGGAGCAAGGGTTCTTTTTGATGACGGATGGGGACTTGTCAGGGCATCCAATACCCAGCCTGCTCTGGTCTTAAGATTCGAGGCGCTGTCAGAGCCAAGACTCGATGAAATCAGAAACTATATGGAAGGCATAGTAAAAGAGCTAAGCTCAAACTAATCTCTATTGATGCGGGCGGGTAAGAATCAGACCACACATGCCTGCCTGCATCAACTGCCGCCATAATTATCTTTTAAAGAACCGTAAGCAGCTCTTAAGTTCAAAAAACAGAACCTATATTATAGATTTTTCAAGAATCATTCACATTAGAAACAGCGAAAACTGCATTCAAAGACATGATATTCGCAATTTTTTATTGATTTATTCCTTCGACGCATGTTATCTATCCATATCCAAGCTAAGAGTCGTAGTCTTTATAGAAGATTTGCCCATGTTTTACGAGTATCTCAAGTTTTAAGAGCAAATGTATGCTTTAGCCTTATAATACTGCACAGTATTCTCATAAAAGGCAGAAAAACCTCGTATTCATCATTCCTTCGAAACCCTTGAAATAAAGATTCCGACCATAAAAATGAAAGCCGCGGCTGAATATTTATTCTTTCTGTATTAATTTAAATAGTTTTTTCCATATGGTTGTCCATGCATATTCACAGCCTTATATATATCCCGGATCAGAGTCCAAAAAAAGAATTCCAGCTTCATTCCATTATCAAGGATGAAAGCGATATACAACAAATCCAATAATGGCAATGAGTTACTATATTCTTAAGCCTATACCCATGAGTATCAAGAAGAGAAAAAAGGAGGAAGTATTTTGGCAGAAGGTACTGTAAAATGGTTCAATGACAAAAAAGGTTATGGTTTTATTGAGCAGACAGATGGCGCGGGAGATATTTTCGTACATTACAGCTCAATAACAATGTCTGGCTTCCGTACTCTCGCTGAAGGTGAAAAGGTATACTTCGAAATTGAGAGCAATGACCGCGGTTATGCGGCAAAAAATGTAGCCAGAGTTTAAATGCAGGCTGATTATAACAGGGCTGGCTGAATACCTGGAAGCAGATCAGCCGGCCCTGAAATTTTTAAGCAATATAAAAATATTTTATATATTTCGGATCCAAATCAGAAATATTGACATACCTGTACTCGGTTTCCAAATCCTTAAAGACATCTTCAAAAGCAAACCATATCTTTTCAAAAATTTCAGGCAGCTCCATTGATGTCACCGAAGAAAGCCAGTCAATGAAGTTTTCTTTCATTGCTGTACTTATTTCTCCATTTTCTACAATGGCGCCATAAAATACTGAAAATTCACGAATAGGAATCGGAAATTCACCGCCCGTTCTCTTGAGCCAGTCATTAGCCCACATTGTAAGAACAAAAGGAGCGGCCTGCAGCAGCCCACCTGAAATTCCAGGGATAGATGCTCCCATCCTGGCAAAGACAGAGTCAAGGGTGACCATTGAATCAATCGCCCGTCTTGTCTTTTGAATATCATCCTCATGCCTGAAATCTCGATAAAGCAGACCACTTTCATAATTGCAGAAAAACAGTGGCCTTTTGAGAAGAAGCCCGCCAAGTACCCCCATCCATTCTTCACCCCAGAAGCTGAGAGGTATTCCCTGATTCCTGAACCAGCTCTTTTCAATCCATTTCCTGGCTTCTCTCTGAAGGCTTACAACCCTCGAATAACCAGCCCTGAAAAGATAAACAAGATGGTATTCTGCAATAATAACATCAGCCGGCAATCCTGTCTTTTCTGCAACTTCATTCATTCCCAATGTTATATAACCACAGGACTTTGCAACTACCTGCCTGAGTTCGTCCCTTGATCGTACAGTCTTCCTGTCTGAAACAATGATTCTGTTGCATAGGGCAGCAATCTCGTTATCAAAAGAATCAGGCAGATCAATCTTCTCAAAGGAAACAGGCAGATCCTTAAAAAACCCTGATCCGGATAAAATTACTGAGGGTAAAAAAGAAAGCGCTGGTTCGTCTTCCGGTGCCGCAACTTTTCTTTTGCCTGATTCAGGATCTTCCCAACTGGCAAGCGGCTGATATACGCCGAGCGCTTCTTCAAAGGGGATAAAACCTTTTTCTGTAAGACGAATAATTGTCTGACGATAAAGCTCTTCCTCTTCTTCTGAAACAAGCAATGCGTCGGACTCCTGAAGCATGCCAAGCATCTTGGGATAATCAAGGGAGGCAAAACCTTTGAGGAGTGAGTCTATCAGAAAATATCTATCCTGGGCCGCTTCCTTGTCCAGACTTACTCCGGAATATTCAGGAGGCCTTATCCTGAAATAAAAAACATCGTCAAATGTCGTAAAACCGTCTTCAAAATCCGAAGGATCCTCATCATGCTCCCTGATCCTGAGTTCAATATTCAGATTCAGATAGAATTCCGCAATATCTATCCTTGTTTCCATAAGCCATCTTACAAGGCGTGGGGCATCTGCCTTCATCAGCACATCCAGCCATTTGCCAAGATCGAACAAGCTGATTCTGTCAGTTTTCCATATCTCCATGTCAAGGATATGTTCCCACTGCCTGTCGCTGGCCATTGCGAGAACAGGAAGAAAATCATAAACACCCACATCATGCATGAGAACGAAAAAGTCCTCTTCAGGAATGGAATGAACGAGAGCTACTGATTCAGGCTCATTAATAATTGCCGCAAGAGCCCTCTCTGGTTCCATCCTCAGTATTTCAATTCTCTTGGCGCGCAGATGATTGATTTTATTTGATATTACATCGAACTTTTTTGTATCCGGCATCTGTCACCTTATATAATGCTTAATTTAGATTATTCAGTATTTATTTGTAGAGGCATAATCGGACGGATCAAGCCTTGTTAGGGTCGCTTTTTATAAAAAAGCTCAGTAAAAAACATTCGGTTTTTTTGGGTTTCATCCTTGACAAGGTCGCAAAAAGTCCGATTACCGTCATTCCGGCGCAGGCCGGAATCCAGAAGTATTTGAAATTACTGGATGCCGGATCAAGTCCGGCATGACGACACAGCCCATTTTTGACTTTTTGCGAGACCATCATCCTTAATTCGAAACAGAGTCAGCTGGCATCTGATCTGAAACGAGAACTTCTTCAGGATCAGCATCACGCCTCTTCCATGTCCCCAGAATAATAAGCGCAAAAATTGCCGCCATAGACAATAGAACAAGTCCTTCTGTAAATCTTAAAAACATGAGATGCCCCAAACCGAAACAGAATGAAAAAACCATGGCAGAGCCAATTGCCCATCTCGTGCAAGCCATCCAAAATCCTTTTCTATATGGGAGTTCAGGATATTTTCTGTAAACTGGTCCCCAGAAAGTGCGATAAGGCTTGACCTTTAAGCAAAAATTCTTGAGATGCTCATCAGGGTCAGGCTCTGTCAGGAAACAGACTATGACCCAGCTTATTGTGCATAAAACAACTACAATAATAAAACGGATATTCCAGTCAAGCTCGGGAAGAAATGCGGAATATCCGGCAAGAGCGGCAAATTTAGGTGAAAGAAGTGTGCTCGCAATTCCCGAGGCAGCGAGTGCGGTTATCTCTGCCCAGGCATTAACCCTCCACCAGAACCATCTTACAACAATTACAATCCCGTACCCTGCGGTCAACATGGCAAGATAATACCAGGCTCCGCTTACTGATTCAGTATTATAAGCAATTGCAATGGAAACAAGGAGCATTATTACGGTACTTATCTGCGAGGCCCTGACATAATGCTTTTCAGAACCATCCTTTTTGATAAATCTTCTGTAGATATCATTGACCATGTATGAAGCACCGAAATTTATATGTGCATCAACAGTAGACATAAATGCAGCCATGAGCGAGGCTATCATTATTCCGAGAAAACCTGTGGGCAGAAGCTTTACAATCATCATGGCATATCCGCTCTCAGGTGAGCTTGCTTCAGGGAAAGCCACTATTGAAACCATTCCCGCAAATATCATTGGCCAGTAATTAAAACCAAAGGCAAGAATTGTAAAAAGCATGGTCGCAAAAGACGCGTTTTTTTCATCCTTTGAGGCGATTATACGCTGGGTTATTGCAGGAGGAGGATTACCCCACCATTTGATGGTAATGAATACTATAAAGGTAACAAAAAATGGGGTTCCGGGCATTGGAAGGAACGACAATCTGGCCGAAGCGTCGGCAGCACCATATTTCAATACGAATGCATTAACAAGTTCCCCTGCCCCGCCTATATGCTGCCAGGCAAAATAGGCAAGAATAAATGACCCGAAAGAACCTACAATGAACTGAAAAAATTCGGTCGCAGCAATTCCCCATAAACCGGCGGCAGCTGCATAAACAAGAACAATGCCCATGAGTCCGAGTGCAAGCAGATGTTGATTAACTCCTGGAAGAAGAACAGCTGCGAGCGTCCAGACAGCCTTGATTATCCACCCAAGAGTTATCGCGTTTGCAAGAATTCCAAAATAAACACCCTTAAAGCCCCTCAAAAAAGCGGCCTGGCGCCCGGCATATCTCAACTCTATAAGCTCTGCCGTTGTAATTATTCTCGAACGCCTCAGAAGAGGAGCAAAAATAAATGCGCCAAGAGTTCCTGCGCCGCCAAGCACGAAAGACCATGCATACCACACGCCGGGAATACCGTCTTTTGCTATAAGTCCGGTGATTCCAATTGGAGTATCAATGGAAAACGCCGAGGCGGTCATGGATATCCCAGCGAGCCACCATGGAAGACTTCTTCCTGATGCAAAAAAGTCATCGACACTCCTTAATGCTCTTTTGGTAAAATAAAGCCCCAGAAGTACGCACATTAAAAGATATGTCCCAACAATCAGCCAATCTAAAAATTGCATTAAATGATCCTGAAAAAATTATTATTTGATGGTCCCGCAAAAAGTCAGAAAAGAGCTTCAGTGTCATGCAGGACTGGAGCCTGCATCCAATTTTTCGGACAATTCCCTGGATTCCGGCCTTCTCCAGAATGACGGAAATCGAGTTTTTTGCTATTTTGTCATTATTTCTATATAAAAACTACCAGGCCTTGAGAATCACCTCTTCCAGAGACCTCTTCGGGACATAATGAATCCCTTTATCGTCTCTGAAATATTTAACACCTGTTTCTTCTGTCAGGGTGACAACCTTTCTTTCCTCAACAGGATAACCAAGAGCTATGACAAGAAGAATCTTCATATGATCAGGAAGACCGATAAGAGCCCCAAGATTTTTCCTGTCAACAGCCGCGATCATGCACCCTGCAAGACCTTTTTCCACAGCTCCGAGCATCAAACTCTGGGCTGCTATTCCGTGATCGCATCCTGCACCACCTGCAACGCTGGTATCGTGTAGCACAACGACATAAGCTGCCGGCCTCTCATTCTCAAAAGGCCCGTCCCAGTCTTTAAGATATCCTGCCCATTTCAGGCAGGGAAATATTTTCGCATTCATCTCGGCTGAAGCGGAAATCATATACTTAAGCGGCTGAAGATTTGCCGCAGATGCTGACAGCCTTGCAAGATCAACAAGCTGGGTGATTTCTTCAAGACTTACTTTTTTATTTCCATCAAACCTTCTGCAAGACCTGTTAAGAGCTACAAGCTCAGCTATGGTCGCCATGCATGCATCCTTTTTTTTCAAATATAGGTTGGTGTTGACTTATCCATGCAAGGATCTTGTCAAACTCGTTTCTGACATCAGCAAGAGCGGTTCCTCTGTGGCTTACTCCTGACTTTTCCTCCATTGTCATTTCCGCAAAGGTTTTTCCGGTTTTTTTGCACATGAAAACAGGATCATAACCAAAACCACCCTCACCTTTCATGGAATCAATTATATCACCCTCGCACCTGCCCTCATAAGTGAGTGCCTGACCAGTGGGAACTGCAATGGAAATAACACATTCAAAGGCAGCAGATCTATTTTCAACCCCTTTCATTTCTTCAAGGAGCTTTTTGCATCTATCAGCGTCAGTCAGACCGTCACCGCCGTATCTTGCGGAATGGACTCCGGGTCTTCCGTCAAGGGCATCCACAACAAGGCCCGAATCATCGGCAAGAGCAGGGTACCCAAGAACCCTTGCAGTAAAGCTGGCCTTTTTGTATGCATTATCATCGAAAGTATTGCCGTCTTCCACTACTTCAGGAATCGGGCCGAAATCGTCGAGGTTTTTAAGAAGAACGGGAAAACCCTTGAGAAGATCTGCAATTTCAGCTGTTTTGCCCTTGTTTCTTGTTGCTATGACAATGGTTGTGGCAGGATTCATAATATTCAAATACCTTCTTTTAATTTTTATCAAATTTCATTCAGACTTTAATAAAATGAACAAAATTTATAGAACACGCCATGGTGCTTGTAAAGTTTTTCCGAAAAAACGGACAAAACGCTTTACAGCTTTTGTATCACTGTTATAAAAAATTCCTGCAACTAAAGATAAAATAACTATATTCAGCAGTTTATTCTTCAGCACCTGCTGGAAAACGATTTCATGCAAAGTCTTAAGGAGTGTTATGCATAAACTATTAACCGACAATCCAGGCCAGAAAATGCTTCTACTTGGAAACGAGGCCATAGCAAGAGGAGCGATTGAGGCGGGAGTAGCTTTCACAAGCACCTATCCTGGAACGCCATCCTCTGAAATCTCCTACAACTTCTTCAGAATGTCGAAAGAATCAGATCTTTATTTCGAATACAGCACAAATGAAAAAGTTGCCCTTGAAGTTGCAGCAGCCGCTGCCACTGCCGGAGTAAGAAGCATGTGCGTGATGAAGCATGTAGGCATGAACGTTGCAGCCGACGCACTAATGACCCTTGCTTATACAGGAGTCAACGCAGGCATGGTTCTTCTGACAGCAGACGACCCGTTCATGTTTTCAAGTCAGAATGAACAGGACAACCGTTATTACGGCAAACTTTCTGGTCTCCCGGTAATCGAACCTTCGTCTGTTGAAGAAGCCAAGGCAATGATGCCTTATGCTTTCGAGCTTTCTGAAAAACTTGGTGAGCCGGTTATTTTCAGAACAACCACACGCATAAATCATTCAAACGCCATAGTCGAACTTGGCAATCTGGTTCAAAGAAAGACAAAGGGCGAATTCAAAAAAGATCCTTTCAGCTATGTCTGCGTTCCGGCTGTTTCAAGAAAACTTCATGTAAAGCTCCTTGCAAACATTGAAAAAGCTGAAGCGCTTTCAGACTCATCACCATATAATTTCATCGAAGGAAGCGGTGACTTCGGAGTTATCTGCAACGGAGTCAGCTACTCATATGTTAGCGACGCCATAAGCGACCTTGGCGCAGAAGGGAAAGTCAAGATTCTTAGAATAGGATTTTCCAATCCAATGCCTGCGGGAATGATCAAAAAGTTCGTTTCCGAATGCAAAAAAGTTCTCATAGTGGAAGAAGGTGAACCTTTCATGGAAGAGGCAATAAAAGCCTTCGCCCAGGAAGAAGGCCTGACAGTCAAAATAGCTGGAAAGGCAAAGGATCTTTTTTCGCGTCTTTATGAATATGATCCTGCAATGGTCAGAAAAACATTGGCTGAGTATTTTGGCTTTGCATACAATGCTCCAGCTCTGATTGATACGGCAAACACCCCTGAGGTTCCGAACCGTCCGCCAAATCTTTGCGCCGGATGCTCACACAGAGCGACCTTCTATGCAGTGAAAAAAGCCACGGAAGGAATGAAAGTAATGATCCCTTCTGACATAGGATGCTACACGCTCGGATTCCTGCCGCCTCTTTCCATGGCTGACTATGTTCTTTGCATGGGTGCATCCACATCCACATCCTGCGGATTTTCAAAGGTAACGGACAACAAGGTAATCTCATTCGTCGGAGACTCAACCTTTTTTCATTCAGGAATGTCAGGGCTTATCAACGCTGTTTTCAATAATCATGATTTCACCCTTGTCATACTTGACAACAGGGTGACTGCAATGACAGGACACCAGCCAAATCCTGGCGTTGACATGAAAGAACTCGGACTCGATGGATACGGACAGATCGACATAGAGAGCGTTGTTAAGGCGCTTGGAGTAAAGCATGTCTCTGTTATAAAACCCTATAATGTAAAGAAAAGCATTGAAGCAATCAAGGAAGCTGTCGCGTTCAAGGGTGTGTCCGTAATCATTGCCAAGGAAAAGTGCATTCTTTACGCAAAGAATCTCAAGCAGGCAAAAGGCAATAAATTTCAGGTTTCAGATAAATGCAAGAACCACAGGGAATGCCTGAACAACTTTGCGTGCCCGGCCTTCTATCTTGACGGAGACAGGGTCAGAATCAACGAGAATCTTTGCACAGGTTGTGCGGTATGCGCGCAGTTATGTCCTGAAAAAGCCATTGTTCCGGTGAAGGGTTAAAAAATAATTGATGATTTTGGATTTGTGATTGAGGACTTTTTATCCCTGCAGTCAATACCAAATCAAACTTCTGAAATCAAAAATCCTTAAAGTTTTTTGCGGAGCTTTTTTACAAAAAAAGATGACAAAGGGCAATACAAGCCCAGGTCTGAAACCGGTTATTATAACAGGATGCTATATGAAAAATGTCAAAAGACTTATAATGGTTGCTGTAGGAGGTCAGGGCAATCTTCTGGCTTCCAAGATACTTGGTGAAGCAGCTCTTGCAGCAGGAGTCCCTGTAAGAATGAGCGAAATCCACGGCATGGCCCAGCGTGGCGGAGTTGTGGAATCTGCCATAGTTTTCGGAGACGCCAAAAGCACGATCATATCAGATGGAGAAGCTGATATTTTTCTCAGTTTCGAACCATCCGAGGCTCTGAGAGCAATAAAGAAATGCAATCCCAATACAGTTGTCATAACAAATCTCTCTCCTTTGCCACCTTTTACAGTTGCCACAGGAAAGGGCGTATACCCTGAGATGGAAACCATAAAATCAGTTTTCAGGGAAAAAACAAAAAAACTTATCGCATTTGATGCAACAGTGCTTGCCAAAGAAGCCGGAAACGACCTTACTGTCAATATGGTTCTGCTTGGAGCACTTATTCAGACAGGAGTTCTTCCGATATCAGCTGACCAGATAAAGGAAGCTATAAAGGCAAGAATCAAACCCCAGCTTGCGGAAATAAACATCAAAGCCTTTGATCTGGGTTTTCAGGAAGCAGCCAAGGCTGCTTAACAGCCTTTGTAAAAACCACTTCCGTTCCTATAAACTATTGATTTATCAAAAAAAATCCCACCCTTGGTCAGTCAGTCATTAAGCCGGCTGCCCAAGGGCTTATATGGATAAGCGCCAAAGTATGGTCGAAGGCATAAAAAAAAGACTCTACATACTTTTAACATCAATACTGCTGACCATCATGGCTGGCGCATCGGGCTATTACGCCATTTTCATGGGCGAGCGAAGCTTCATCGACTGCGTCTACATGACCGTAATATCCCTCACAAGCGTTGGATATGGAGAAGTTGTACCTGTAACAGGGAATCCCCTCGCCCAGTTTTACACAATGGGCCTACTTATTTTCGGCATGGGTATTATCCTTTATGCAATCAGCTCGTTCACCGCAATACTCATCGAGGGCGAGCTTTCAGGCATGCTCCGGAGAAACAAGATGGAAAGAAAAATCAGGGGTCTGAAGCGTCATTATATTGTCTGCGGCGGTGGAGAAACAGGACTTCCGCTGATTGAAGAAATCATTAAGAACAAGGAAGAAGCCGTTCTCATAGATTTTGATCCTGACAGTGCTGCCCACCATCAGTTCAGGGACAGTATACTTTATATCAGAGGAGATGCGACAGATGACCAGAATCTGATATCCGCCGGAATTGACCATGCTGCGGGCATAATTATCTCTCTGCCATCTGATAAGGACAATCTGTATATCACCATGACAGCGAGAATGATGAATCCCAAAATCAGGATCATCAGCAGAATGACCAATCCCAAGATGAGGGACAAGCTCATAAAAGCAGGAGCCGACGGGGTCGTGTCTCCCAATTTCATCGGAGCCCTGCGCATGGCGTCAGAGATGCTCAGACCAGTTACGGTTTCTTTTCTGGATACAATGCTAAGAAGCGGAGATGGTACGCTGAGAATACATGATATCCAGATTACCGGAGATTCTCATTTTACAGGTAAAAAAATTGAGGATATAAATCTTAACAAAAAATATGATCTGTTGCTTCTGGGGCTAAAAAAAGACAAGGAGATGATTTTCAATCCTTCAGTTGAAACAGAAATCAAGGAAGGAATGACCCTAATAGTAATGGGCAAAAGTGCCGATATTTCAAAAGCTAAAAACCAGATCTCTTAAACCATTTATCAGAAAGGTTCTCATATGTCAGGAATTACGATCGAAAAACAGGGTGGAACAGCAATAATAAGCATGTCCAATGGAGAAAACCGTCACAATCCTGTGTTTGCAGCCGGACTTCTTGCAGCTCTCAACGAAGCCGAAGCAGACGCAAGTGTAACTGCCATAATTCTGACCTCAACAGATCCGAAATCTTTTTCCCTCGGCATTGACATTGAATGGATGAGCAAAGCTTTTGCTGATCAGAAGCTCGATGACATAAGAAAATTCATGTACGATATGAATGAGGTGTTCAAAAAACTGTTCCTCATACCAGTTCCAACAATAGCTGCCATAGGCGGCCATGCTTTCGGAAACGGCGCAATCATCTCATGCGCCTGCGACTTCAGGTTCATGAGAAAAGATCGCGGCTTCTTCTGCTTCCCTGAAGTTGACCTTGGCATTCCTTTCCTTCCGGGAATGATTGCTTTCTGCAGAAAAGCCATACCTGAGTATAAATTCTTGGAAATGAAGCTTACAGGAAAGCGCTATGGAGGCGAAGAGCTTGCCGCCAACAATGTTGTAATGAAGGCATGCGACGGCCCTGAAGATCTCATGAAATCGGCCCTTGAGTTTGCTGCGACATTTGCAAAGAAAAGGGGAATCTTCGGAGAACACAAGAAAAGACTAAACAAGCATATTGTCGAGATCATGGAAAAGGAAGATCCTGCTGTAATCGAACCTGTCGCTCTTTTTGTAGCAAATTAATATGACAACGTCGCAAAAAGCCCGATCCCCTTACTTCCGGCGCAAGCCGGAATCCAAAAGTGTTTGAAAATAAAAAATGCCTGATCAAATCCGGCATGACGCCTCAGTTTTTTTAACTTTTTGCAAATCTATCAATATGGCATAGAAGTATTAAATGCGGGGGCCTTCTAAGGCGCCCGCATCTCCAACACTCTTTTTCTTTTCACCTGGACGTGTCTCTTTTTTGCAAATAAGCTCCGACAAAACTTTCAGTGATATAAATAATACACATATCGAGTAGGGTGAAGCAGCTGATCAAGTCTGCTTCATCCCTCTCACAGAACCGTGCGTACGGGCCTCGTACACGGCTCTTGTTCATCCTTATCTCGTTGTAAAAAGAGGAAGCACTCCCGTTTGAATTTCATTCATCGCGAACAGTCCGATTTCTTCAAACCATTTGTTGGGCATTGCCCAGTGGCTGAGCTGACATGCCGAGTTCCGCCATGATGTCATTTTGATGCTCTGGAATTCGCCGTTATACCCCAGCTGCCTGAGCCGCCTGTGCAGTTTATTCGGTTT
>NZ_AUEY01000035.1 GCF_000426225.1 Desulforegula conservatrix Mb1Pa | reverse complement strand
TCCGGCTTTTACCGACGCCTGATGGTGACACTTGTGGCATTGGTACAGATCTCTTGATTTGAGCTCACAAAATTTCGAACCGCCACAATTCGGACAACGAAAACCATGCGGCCATCTAAGTCTGAATAATGAGTCTTGGCACTTATCTTCGGTCCCATATTCGGACAGGAATTCGTGAATACTCTTTCCTTTTTGAAATTGGATCATATTTTTTGCCATGCTACACCTCCATCATATCTGGATAATCTTTCACATGCCTTAAGATAAGCATGGCGGAGTAAAAATCGTAATCAAAAAAAGGAATAGATCATCAAAAGCGGATTCTGAAGCTCCGGTTTATTTCAGAAAGCTTTGAATCTTTTTTAATGGAATAAGGTCTTGCTTCATTCTCTGGTCGGGGGTAAGACCCTGAGGCACAATAAGAGCCAAGACTTATAAGGATCAAAGAAAATGAAGGCACGAAAAGTAATTGTCATAGGTGGCGGGCCGGCAGGGCTTATGGCGGCGGGACAGGCTTCTGACGCTGGAGCCGATACATTTCTGTTTGAAAAAATGAAAAGAACAGGCCTCAAGCTTTGTATTACTGGTAAGGGGCGCTGCAATATCACAAATATAGCCGAAATATCCGACTTTATTTCCCATTTTGGCAAAACGGGCCCTTTTCTCAGGCAAGCTTTTGCCAGGTTTTTCAACACCGATCTCATGGAGTTTTTCAATAAACTGGGACTGGAGCTGGTAACTGAAAGAGGCGGTAGGGTTTTTCCTGCAAGCGGAAAAGCGCCGGAAGTTCATAGCGTTCTTCTTCAGTGGGCTAAAAGATCCGGGGTTCGAATTATTCATTCATCTCCTGTTGATAAAATATTGATACAAAATGAATGCCTCACCGGGATTGTTTCTCAAGGAAAGGAAATCCTATGTGATGCCGTTGTTCTTGCTACAGGAGGAGCCTCTTATCCTGCTACAGGTTCAACTGGAGACGGCTACAGGCTTTCAGAAACAGCAGGGCATAAAATAATCCCGGTTCACCAGGCTCTTGTCCCGCTTGAAACATCAGGAAACGAAACAAAGCAAATGGCTGGACTCAATCTTAGAAATGTCAAAACCCAAATGTTTATTAATGGTAAAAAGAAAAGAGAAGCATTTGGTGAGGTCGTGTTTACCGATTTCGGGGTGACCGGCCCCTCAATACTTACCATGAGCGGCGAAGTAGTTGAAAATTTGATCAAAGGGCATAAAATTACCCTTGCCATTGATCTAAAACCAGCTCTTGATGAAAGCAAGCTTGATTCACGTCTTTTGCGCGATATTGTTACCAATGGCAAGAAGCCAATAGGCGATCTTCTGCGCGGCCTGATTCCTCAGGAAATGATTCCTGTTTGTCTGGCCTTCATAGATATACCATCAGACCGCTTGTCCAACAACATTTCAGCGGCAGAACGTAAGCGTCTCAGAGCCTGGCTCAAAGATTTACGGCTGGAAGTAACCGGATACAGACCTTTCGCCGAGGCAATTATTACGGCAGGAGGAATAGACATTCGGGAGATTGACCCAAGAACAATGGAGTCCAAGAAAATAAAGGGCCTATTCTTTGCAGGCGAGCTGCTCGATATTCAGGGGCATACAGGTGGATACAATCTGCAGGCAGCATTTTCAACCGGATGGTTGGCAGGCCGGAGCGCCGCGCAGGCATCTGAATAACCACAAAGCTAACAAAAAATGAATGGATTTATTTGACTTCATTTCTTCGAGAAATTATTAATCGGACAATAGCTCAAACAAGCCATTAGTAATATGTTCTCATTAAATATGATGGTCCATCAAAAAGTCAGAAAAGGCATCAGCATCATGCCTGGATTGATCCGGCATCTTGGTATTTTAGATACTTTTGGACTCCGGCTCCCTTTTTTCACCGGGACAGGCCCATCCTGAATGACGTAAATCTATTTTTTTACAATATTGTCAAATATAAACAGCAAGTTGCATGTTCAACTTGAATCAAGGGTCAAATTATTCGGTAATATCATGCTTAGATTAACAGAAATAAGACTCCCAATAAGCCATAGCGAAGCCGACATCCGCGGGGAAATCATTAAATACCTTGCAATACCGGAAAACGATCTCATCAGCTACACGATTTTCCGGCGAGGGGTTGATGCGCGGAAATCCCACGCCATCGTTTTTACCTATACCATTGATCTTGATGTTGCGAATGAAGCCGAGATTCTATCTCGATTCAAAAACGATCCGCGTCTGAGAACAGCTCCTGATATGTCCTATCATTTTGTGGCCCGAGCTCCAGAAAATCAGGTCTACACCCGGCCAGTCATTATTGGCATGGGGCCATCCGGCCTTTTTGCCGGTCTGATACTTGCTCAGGCCGGTTTTAGGCCGATAATTTTGGAACGTGGCAAGGCCGTGAGGGAACGTACTAAAGACACATTTGATTTGTGGCGTAAAGGTATCCTTGATCCTGAATCAAATGTCCAGTTTGGAGAAGGAGGGGCCGGCACATTTTCCGATGGGAAGCTGCACACCCAAATCAAGGATCGAAAGCATTACGGTAGGAAGGTGCTTGATGAATTGGTCAAGGCCGGTGGCCCCCCGGAAATCATGTATGTTAGCAAGCCCCATATCGGGACTTATAAACTTGTTGGTATATTGGAAAAGATGCGCGCCAATATCCTGTCTTTGGGGGGAGAGATTCGCTTCCGAAGCCGGGTTGATGATATTGATATAAAGGACGGTCAGGTTTGCGGAGTTGTTCTGGCAAGCGGTGAGCGCATTGCCACTGATCATCTGATAGTTGCCATTGGTCATAGTGCCCGCGACACATTTGAAATGCTTCACCATAGAGGTATTTATATTGAGGCGAAGTCATTTTCCATGGGTTTTCGCATCGAGCATCCCCAGTCCTTAATTGATCGTGGTCGCTATGGCAAAAACGCCGGAAATCCTCTGCTTGGCGCAGCCGACTACAAGCTCGTTCATCACGCCCAAAATGGCCGTTCTGTATACAGCTTTTGTATGTGTCCGGGGGGGACCGTGGTTGCATCAACTTCTGAATTGGGCCGGGTAGTGACCAATGGAATGAGCCAGTATTCTCGTAAAGAGCGAAACGCCAACAGCGCCATTGTGGTGGGGATTTCGCCGGATGATTACCCGGACGGCCCTCTGGCAGGTATTGAATTTCAACGTTTCTGGGAGTCCAGGGCTTTTGAGCTTGGCGGCGGCAATTATCATGCTCCAGGACAACTGGTGGGCGATTTTCTTGCTGGACGGCCCTCAACAGCTTTTGGTTCTGTACAGCCATCCTACACCCCTGGCGTCAAGCTCTGTGATCTTGGAAACGCCCTGCCTGAATATGCAATCATTGCCATCCGTGAGGCTCTGCCAGCTTTTGCCAAGCAGATCAAGGATTTCGATCTGGCCGATGCCGTGCTCACCGGGGTGGAATCACGCACCTCATCGCCTGTCTGTATCAAGCGTAATACCGATGATCTGCAGAGTATCAATACCCGTGGATTCTATCCGACTGGCGAAGGCGCTGGCTATGCCGGCGGGATACTCTCATCGGCCGTGGATGGTATAAAGGTTGCCGAGGCCGTGTCCTTAAGTATAGTTAAATCGGCGTACGAATTTAATGTGTAACCATTCACCAGGCGTGCGAAGCCTGCTTAATTATTGACAAGGTCGCAAAAAGTCAAAAATAGCGTCAGCGTCATGCCTGGCTTGATCTGGCATCCAGTTATTCCAGATACTTCTGGATTCAGGCCTGCGCCGGAATGACGGTAATCCGACTTTTTGCGAGTCCATCAATTATTCATCAAGGTCGCTTTTTGAAAAAAGCTCCGAAAAAACTTTCTGTATTATTGTGATTTTGTATTTCTTTTTGGTTCGGTTCCCCAATATGTTGATCACTGAATAAACCATTTTTTATAAAGCCTGTCTATTTCGCCTTCTGCAATTAGCTCATGAAGGGTCTTGTCAAGGATCCCAATAAGATCCGTATTTTTCTTTTTTACGGCAATCGCAACCGGTGAACCAGGATCCGGACTGTCAAGTATCCTGACATGCAGCCCTATTTGCTTTGCAAGATAATATCCTACAGCCTCAGGCATTATGGCTGCTTTTGTCCTTCCTTCATAAAGAAGTTTCATGGATTCTTCCTTGCTTGCGGTCTGTATTATTCTTATTTTTTGTTTGATACCCTGTTTTTCCCATAGTATTTCCACAAAAGAATGTCTATCTCCTGTGATGAACTGATCATATAGATCCCGGATATGTTTTATGTCTTTATTGTCTGCTCGTATGAAAACGACATCATGCCGTATATAGTATTCTTTTGAAAACTCGAAAAAGGGCTTTCTTGATTCATTTATTTCCATACCTACAATGAGATCAATTTCCCCTAATCTGAGCAGGGCAACAATATCATCCCATTTATCCTGCATGAACCTGAACTTCATATTCATTCTGTTTAAAACCAGTCGTGCAACATCGGCATCAAAACCCGTAACAATGCCGTTTTTTTGAAACTGATAAGGCGGATAACCGGTTGCAATTCCGCAGATCAACTCATTCGGGGAAACTGGCTCTGGAATTGAAATCAGAAAGCAGACAGATAAAAGCAAAATTATGGTGTCCACAGCTTTTTTCATAGGCTCTGTTTCCTTAAATGTGGAAAGTTTTATATACTCATCAATGTCACAGCTTGAACATTTGAAATGAGTCAGGTCATTTGAAAGGCAAGCCTGTTGTTGCATCATTACTGGAAAACCCTTTTGAAAAAGGGTTTTCCAGACCTTTCCCAAAACTTTTATGGTTTTTTTATTACGAGTTGAGAATATATGTTTTTAAAGCAAAAGAATCCATAACCGAAAAGTTTTTGCCAAGCTTTTTTCAAAAAACGATCTTTGATCTTTCATTTAACAGAAGATTTCAAATTATGACGATGTGAAGTATAGGTTGCTTCGATGGCAATATAATATTTTGATAAAAGATTAGCTTTCACAGAGAGTATATAAATTTTCTATATGCTTTTTCTTTGCATATTGACAGAGTGTCTTTTTATAAGATTCTTTTATTAAAGAGTAATTAAACAATTTTATATGGATTTTGAAATTAAAATATTCTAAACTATAAGAAATTAAAAATAACTGATTTTTTCCTTACTCCCCAACAAAAAACTCCAGAGCAATCATCAAGCAATAACAAGAAATGCACTGGCCCTGCTTTTTTAATCAAGTGACATATCAAGAAACGTTCTTTTTTAGGACATAATCAAAGGTGAGAAGCATGAAACTATCCATCAAAACAAAACTTGTAATGGCATTTTCAGCATCAATTATTGTTCCGGTTGCCCTTATGTGCGTTTTTCTTGGCTATAGTATACTTCAAAAATCCACGGATAGATTCATCCTTTCAACACAGAACGAGCTAAGGCAGGTTAATGCGGCAATCAACATATTTTTTCAGGAAGCCGGATACAATGTCATCAGGCTTGCAGATCATGACGTTATGCAGGAAGCTGACGATACTCTTCCTAATTACTCCAAAAGCACTGAAAAAATAAAGGATAATTATGCGTCAATTGGCGGGGTGACTGCAAAAATCAATAAGGTACTTGCAAGTGTGGATGCCGCACATCCAGGATATGTCGAAGTTTTCATGGGTACCGAAATCGGAGGTTTTATTTCATCCTTGGAGTCTGAAATGCCGGCTGGATACGATCCACGGAAAAGGCCGTGGTATACAAAGGCAATTCAGACCGGAGCAAAGACCACACTTTCAGATGCTTATCTTTCAACGACAGGAGACGTAACAATCTCAATAGTTTCGCCTATAAAATCAAAAAAGGATTCGAAGCTTATTGGTATGACCGGAATTGATATCTCTCTGAAAGGTCTCACTGATATAGTCGACAAAATCAAAATGGGAGAAAGTGGATATGTGATGCTCGTTCAGAATGACGGCACGATTTTGGCCAATCCAAAGGATAGAGATACTCTTTTCAAGAAACTTGGAGAGTTAGGTGACGAAGGAATGAAAAAATTAGGATTGGCAACTGACAGGGTCGAGTTCGAAATAAAGGGTGAAAAATGGATAGCTGGGATTTACACCTCACCAGAGCTTGGCTGGAAATTCATGGGACTCATTCCAAAAGATGAACTCATGCACGATTTTTATGCAATGCTTAAAATCATGATAGCTGTTTCAGTAATAGTTTTTTTGATTTTTATAAGTCTTGCGGCCTGGATTTCTGGCTCAATTGCTTCACCTATAGTTACAGCTACTGAAATGCTGAAAGATATTGCCCAGGGTGAAGGTGATCTTACAAAAAGAATTAGAGTCAAAACAAACGATGAAGTCGGTGAAATGGCAAAATGGTTTAATCTGTTCATTGAAAATCTCAAAAATATAATTGCGGATGTGTCAAAAAGCACGAGTCTGGTCAATCACGCATCGGACGGGCTGCTAAAAATAGCTGGCGAGCTTGCTTTGACATCAAAAAACACCTCTGAAAAATCAGCAACTGTTGCAGCTGCGGCTGAAGAAACAGGAGTAAGCATAAATTCTGTCGCTAATGCTTCTGAAGAGGCCACTTCAAATATAAATATTGTGGCTACGGCAGCAGAGGAAATGACTTCGACAATCAACGAAATAGCCAAGAATTCTGAAAAAGCCCGGAGCATTTCAGAATCGGCTGTTATGAAATCCGTCAACGCTTCTAAAAAAATGGACGCTCTTGGGGATGCGGCAAAAGATATCAGCAAGGTTACTGAAACAATTAACGAAATATCTGAACAGACAAATCTTCTTGCTTTGAATGCCACAATAGAAGCGGCAAGGGCAGGCGAGGCCGGCAAAGGATTTGCTGTTGTCGCCAATGAAATAAAGGAACTCGCCCGCCAGACAGCCGAAGCTACAAGGGACATAAGAAGCCGTATTGACGGAATTCAGAAAACAACCGGGGAAACAGTCTCAGAAATTGAGATCGTGTCAAAGGTAATAACCGAAATAGATGAAATTATTTCAACAATAGCAACTTCAATTGAAGAGCAGACAGCTGCCACAAAAGAGATAGCAAGCAATGTGGGACAGGCATTCCATGGTCTTCAGGCTGTGAGCCATAATGTCGTTCAAGGAGCGAGTGTTATAAAAATGATAGCAAAAGACATTGGCATGGTGAACACATCCGCAGGTGAAATGTCGTCCGGAAGCCAGAAAGTTAATACAAGTGCGACAGAACTTAAAAAAATGGCTGAAGAGCTGAACAAGATTGTTAATTCGTTCAAAATATGAGTTGTTGAGTCAAAAAAATCTTTCGAAGCTCCTTGATATCCGTTATCAGGAAAACTATTTTTGAAAAGTTATGTTCCAGTTAAATGCTGACAACGTCGCAAGAAGTCCGATTAACGTTATTCCGGCGCAAGCCGGAATCAAGAAATATCTGAAAGTGCAAAGATGCCGGATCAAGTCTGGCATGACGCTGATGCCTTTTTGCGATCTTGTCAAAATTATATTAAGTAAGGGATTACAATACATAAAAGACGACTGAAAAATAATGGCTGAGGCTTCCAGCCAGTACGAACAAATGCCAGATTCCATGAAAATGCCTTATCTTTTCATCCAGTGCGTAAAAAACTATTCCAAACGTGTAAAAAAGCCCGCCTAAGAGAAGCCAGACAAAACCCATTAGAGGCAAAACCTGCAATAATGGCCTCAAGGCAAAAATAATCAGCCAGCCCATTATTATGTAAATGAAAACAGGCAGGACTCTTACTCCTTTTTGGGGCAGAGAATCCAGAACAATTCCGAGAATTGCCAAAGACCAGACTCCGCCAAAGATTGCCCAGCCCCAGACACCTCGAAGAGTAACTAGGGTAAAGGGAGTATATGTGCCAGCAATCAGGAGATAAATTGCAAGATGATCAAATTTGCGGAAAACATTTTTAGCCTTTCCTTCACGCAGGCTGTGGTAAATGGCTGAAAAGGTATAAAGCAATAAAAGAGAGATTCCATATATACTGAAGCTGACTATCCTCCATGGATCACCCTGATGAGCAGCCAGCACAACCAGCAATATCAGTCCAATGAGAGATAAGGCTGCACCAACCAGGTGGCTGATGCTATTGAACCATTCACCCTTGTACATATTTACCAGCCCCAAAATGCTTCTAAATGTTATTATTTATGGGTTATTTCTGTTCAAAATTTGATGGTCTCGCAAAAAGTCAAAAATGGGCGGTGTCGTTATGTCTGACTTGATCCGGCATCCAGTAATTTCAAAGACTTTTGGATTCCGGCCTGCGCCGGAATGACGGTAATCGGACTTTATGCGGCCTTGTCAAATTTTATTGTTTTATTCCAATCACTATGCCCGAAGGGTTTGGTTCCGGAAGTCTGATGTGCCGAATTTCAGAGATTCCGGCATTTCTTAGCATATCTTGAAGTTCTGCCACACTGTAGGACTGCCCGCCTTCTGTTCCGAGCAGCATATTCAGAGAGAAAAGGGCAGGGAATACAGGTGCTGTCCTGTCATTTTCGAGAATGAATTCATGGATTATGAGAAGGCCGCCTTCATTTAAGGATTTTGATGCTTTTTTTACAAGTTCGCTGCATGCTGAGGGAGATTCCCCGTGAAGAATATGTGACATCCAGACCGCGTCAAATCCTTCCGGAAGAGGGTCTGAAAGGAAATTACCTGCCTCGAAGTCAATTCTTTCGTCCATTTCGAATTTGGTGATCGTTTTTTCTGCAAAAGGTCTTGTTGTCGGCATATCAAAAACAGTCGCTGCAAGATTTGAATTTTTGAGGCAGAAATGAATCGCATATGTTCCTGGGCCACCACCAAGATCAAGAAGACGTCTGCATTTCGAGAGGTCTATGAGTGGGGCAATGACAGGCCCAAGTCTGCTTGCCATGTTGAACATTCCCATGAGGAAGCTTTCGAGTTTTTCATCTTCCTTGTGGCCCAATCTGTCCCTCACCGGATTTCCAGATTTTACTGCTTCATCGAGCCTGACCCATGAGTCCATAATGTAATGATGATGCATTATTATATATCCCATGTAGGACGGTTTATCAGAACAGAGAAAATTCCTTGAAAATTCGGTGTTCATGTATCTTTCGTCAATTTTGGTCAGAAGGCCGAGGGATGTGCATGCATCAAGGAGCATAGAAGTTGCCCTTGGCTCTGAATTTATTTTTGCAGCTATATCGGAAGCACTTTCTGATGAATCTGAAATGGATGTGAAAATTCCAAGCTTCACTGATGCATGTATGGTACATACCTGCCAGTAGCTTCCGGAAAGGGCTGTGAGTTTTTCTGCATTCCAGTCTGAGTAGTTCATTTATGGCTCCATTTAGTGAATCAACCCGAATAAAACGGCATCTTAAAGGGAATTGATAAAACTCATATAGTCCGCATGCATATTGGATATCATGATATTTGTGTTCATTTTTGCCACAAGATCATTCTTTGAGTCCCTCAGCTCTGCGGAAGCATTGATAATGTTGCTGCCTTCCCGGATAATGAAGGCTCTTGCTGTCAGAACATCGCCTGTTTTTGCCACTCCGAGGAAGTCTGTGTGAACATCAATGGATAGAGTTGCTTTTTCATACCCAAGACCTGCGCATACTGTGCCCACGGCATCATCAAGCATTGTGACCTGTATTCCACCGTGAAGATATCCGGCAGGATTTGTCATTTCTGACCTAACCTTATATTCGAGAATTATTTCTCCGCGCACAAATGATATAAGCCTTGCATCAAGCCATCTGGTTACTCCTTTTATCGGAAACTTTGAGAGGGACTCTCCCTTGTAGCTGTTCATGAGATTAATGATCTTGTCGGAAATTTCTTTGGACGGCTTTTTTTTGTGATCAGACATGTTTATTCCGGATGACGTTCAGGTTTGGTGTTATTGAAATAAAATCAAGCTTTTTTAATATAAAAGAAAACAGAGGTGAAAACCGAGCTGATCGCTTGTCATTATAAAAAATCATAAAAATTTTGTGGCTCTGCCTGATTTTCAGTTAAGAAGTGCCTTTTATGGTTAATTTGCCATCAAAAAAGGGTGATGCGTAGGTCGGATTAGGACGCCCTTTATCCGTAATCCGACGTTAAGCAGGGTGCCACCGGATGGTCGCTTTTTGGAAAAAGCTCCGCAAAAACTTTATGATTATGTCAGATGCTTGGAAAATGAATACTTTCGTTATTTTTGTAAATTATTTTTTTCAGATCAGACAATCAAGCTGAAAATAGTGCATAGCCATCTAACATTTTGAGTAGTTTTGGGAACTTTTTTTAAAAAGTTCCCCAAAAATATAGCTCAAAAACGATCTTTTTTCAGATGTTTACGTTTAACTGGAACATAGCCTGTATTAAAGCAGTTCCGCTATGGTGGTTCCCATTTTTTCAGTGCTTACAGCTTTTGATTTGTCAGTGGCTATGTCTGCGGTGAAAATTCCCATTTCAAGAGCCTTGGCAACTGCATTTTCAATAGCGTTGGCTGCTTCTGGAAGATCAAGGCTGTATTTCAGCATCATCGCTGCAGAAAGAATCTGTGCAATCGGGTTTGCTATGCCTTTTCCTGCTATATCAGGAGCAGATCCGCCTGCCGGTTCGTAAAGGCCGAATTTTTTCTCGTTAAGGCTAGCTGAAGGAAGAAGACCCATTGACCCGGTTATCATTGCGCATTCATCAGAGAGGATGTCTCCGAACATGTTTCCGCAGAGGAGCACGTCAAACTGGTGAGGATCTTTAACAAGCTGCATTGCTCCGTTATCGACATACATATGATTCAGTTCGACTTCCGGGTATTCCTTGGCAATCTCTGTTACGACTTCCCTCCAGAGCACCATTGTGGTAAGAACATTGGCCTTGTCTATGGATGTTACTTTTTTTCTCCTGAGCATGGCTGCGTCAAAGGCATTTCTTGTTATTCTCTCTATCTCATACCTTGTGTAAACCATTGTGTCATAGGCTTTTTCTTCAGGGCCGCTTCCTTCTCTCCCTTTTGGCTGACCGAAGTAAATGTCACCTGTGAGTTCCCGCACGCAAAGAATATCAAAGCCGTCACCAACAATGTCTGCTCTGAGTGGGCTTGCTGATGCAAGCTGCTTGAAGATTTTGGCTGGTCTTAAATTGCAGTGCAGTTTGTAAATTTTTCTTAAGGGAAGAAGGGCCGCCCTTTCAGGCTGCTTTTCAGGAGGAAGACTTTCCCATTTGGGGCCGCCGACAGATCCGAATAAAATTGCGTCACTGGCATCACAGACCTTAAGGGTTGATGCAGGAAGAGCTTCGCCTTGGCTATCAATGGCTGCTCCGCCGACGTCAGCGTGTTCATACTCAAGTTTGAAGCTGAATTTTTTCTGGGCCGCGTCAAGAACCTTGATCGCCTCTTTCATTATTTCAGGGCCGATACCATCACCTGGCAAAATCGCTATTTTTTTCACTTTACCGTCCTTATAGCTCGTATTAATTGAATAAGAAGACTTGTCATCTACAAGAGTTCAGTGCTGCTGGGATGAGCCACTGTCGTTTTTTCTGATCAGGGTCTCAGGCAGACTCGGGAAAAAATCCGTATCTGTTTTGTTTGGCAGCATTGGGTTGGAAATGATATTGCCTTTCTGATCTATCACAGTATTGTCATCCATTATTATAATGCCAAGATGCTTTGCCACTTCATGCTTATACTGATGTTTGTACTGCATTGCTGTTTTTTTCAGCTTGTAGGCAAGAAGCATCCATACAAAAGCAAAAACAGTCCCAGCAAAAAGAACTATTCCGAGGGAAACAAGAAGGTATTGGGCAGTGCGCTCTCCTGCACGGCTTATAAATGCCACTATCTCATCTATTTTGTATATGATTCCTGATACAATCCCGAGCAAAAGCAGGCTTATCAGAAAAGGCACCTGCTGTATGGTATTAAGGAATGCCTGGAATTTGGCAAGATAGTTCTTTTCAGACAGTTCAGGGTAAAGTTCCACTGGCTGGTTTACATTTTCGGTTTCACCAAAAAGATATTTGTTGAAACCCATGACAAATATTCCAAGAAGGAATGTAATTGCTACGGGAATAATGAAAGCTGCAAAAAAATAGGTTTTCCAGGGGAAGGGGATCTCTCCAGGTCCTAACTGGGAAATAAAACAAGCTGAAAATATACATAGTTCTATTATTCCTATCAGAATAAGATAATTCTTCAGGAAAACCTTGATCTCCGTAATGTCAAAAAGCGCCGCAACACCTTTTGACGGGCTTTTCTGTTCCTTATCCATCGAATACTCCTGTTTTGTGCTTTTATTTATAGTCTGAATTTTACAAGCCGGCCTTCGAGTCCTCCATTTTTCAGGATGGCGCTCCATTCTCCTTTTACTCCAAAATCCCTAATATATTTTGGTTCTCCAAAATATATATATGCCTCACATCCCCGGCATCTTTCCTTAAGAATTTCTCCAAAAGACTTATAAAACGCCGGCATGTCCTTTTCTTCTCCAAGACGGATTCCATAAGGAGGATTGCAGACTATGACTGAATTTTCTATACATCCGGTCTTCCTGATGTCAAGAATATTCACCTTTACCTTGTCACCACCAGGAAGTAATTCCAGGTTGGTCTTTGTTGCATGAACCGCTTTGCGTAAAACGTCCGAGCCTTCTATGAGAGCAAAAGGCAAAGGCTTTATCGCATCCTGATAATGTTTTTTTATTTCGTACCAGTTGTTTTTTTCAAAATCAGGAAGATACTCAAATCCGAACTGCTTTTTCAGATATGCTGAGGGAATATCCGAGTATTTCATTAAAGCTTCGGAAAGAAGAGTGCCTGAACCGCACATTGGATCATATAGTTTTTTTGTACCGTCCCAGCCGCTCATTTTGATGATTGCTGCCGCAACCGTTTCCTGCATGGGAGCTTCAACGGTTTCTTTTCTGTAGCCTCTTCGGTGAAGGGATCCACAGCCGAGGTCAAGCGAGACAGTTGCAAGTTCTTCATAAATATGCAGGTTGAACCATACATCAGGGGAATCCGGGTTAACATCCGGCCTTATGCCCCCTGTCTCATCCCTGAACCTGTCGCAGATGGCATCTTTAAGCTTGTATGAAGCAAATTTTGAATGTCTTATTTCATCATTTTTACTTACGTTTGCAAATATGGCAAATGTATCATATTCGCTCATAAAATCAGTCCAGCGGATTTTTTTTGATTTTTCATAAAGGTCGTCTGCTGTTGGGCATCTGAAACGTACCAGCGGGGCCAGAATCCTTGACGATAGCCTTGTTCTGTAAACAATACCGTAGAGTGTATCAAGGTCTGCTTCGAAACTGACTCCAAGTCCTACGATTTTTGTGTTTTTTGCACCAAGGGAAATGAGTTCTTCTTCACCCAATTTTCTGACTTCTTCAGGAAACTGGGCAAAATAACGGTTTTCACGCTGGTAGATGTATGCATCTTTCACCCTGGACATTTTTTTTATTACGTTCAAACAACCTCCAAAAATCTAATGGCCATTTTCGGCCCTTGCTTGGGTCTTGATTTTATTTCAGAATCAGGATTTTCATCTTTAATAAGAGCGTTGTGTTCCTGATTCAGAAATTTTTGTTTTCAATGAACTTGAAAAAACACCTTTCGCGCAGGTGCTAATTATCCAGTCGCCAGAATCTGTATGTGTTTCTTCCAGACAACTTTGCCGTATATAACGCCTCGTCCGCATATTCAACAATAAAAACCTTTCCATCCGATCCATCAGTCGAAGCAATCCCCATGCTCACTGTCACGATTCCGCCTATACCCTTGTCATGGGGGATTCTTTCTGTTTCAAAAGCGGCCTGAATTCTTTTTGCAACTTCTTCTGCTCCATGCAAATCCGTCTCAGGAAGAGCCGCAATGAATTCTTCTCCTCCGTATCTTGCCACAAAATCTGTGGGTCTGAGCAGATTGCTTTTTAGTATCATTCCAACTTTCTTAAGGCATTCGTCGCCTTGAAGATGCCCGTAGGTGTCATTGTATAATTTGAAATGGTCGATATCTATCATTATTATTGATAAATTTGTCTGGTTCCTTATTGTCTGCTTTCCCATAGATCTGAATGCTATGTCGAAATGGCGTCTGTTTGGGATACCTGTCAGCCCGTCCAGAAAAGCTATCTCTTTTAATTTTTTATTGGCTTCTTCCAATTTCCCGCTTAACTCAAGAAGCTTTTTTTCCCTTTCTTTTCTAAGATCCATTTCAAATCCGAGTCGTAGCTGGGATTTGATTCTTGCTATCAGTTCCGTTTTTCTTATTGGTTTTGCTATGAAATCATTTGCCCCTGCCTCGAAAGCCTGCTCAAGTATTTTTTGGTCATCACTGGCAGTAATCATTATAATAGGCGTATCCGTATAACTTCCGGATTCCCGTATTTTCTTGATGGCGTTTATGCCGTTAATACCCGGGATTTGATAGTCCATTATTATAAGATCGGCATTTTCAGCCGCTTTGGATTCAGTAATTCCCAAAAAATCAAATGCTTCTGTCGAGTCTTTCAGAAACACGGGGTATACGCCCATAGCATTTGATATATAAACAGAAAGAAGCATCTGTATGTCTGCGTCATCTTCAACGCATGCTATTATCGGGTTTGGTTTATTCAAAGCGAACATTAACCTTTTCCAGGTAATCAGAAAGCTGAACCATCAGCTCTGTAAGTAATAGAGAATTTTTTGCTGTTGCCGCATTCTCAAGTTCCGCCCCAATTTTTGAAACAAAATGAAATCCATAGCTTCCGCCTGTTCCCTTGAGAGAATGCCCCAGAATCAAAATGCTTGCAAAGTCTTTTTCTTCAATAGCTTTGCCTAATTTTATAAGATCCTGCTTGCGGTTTGCGATAAAAAAAGGAATCAGTTCCTCAATGGCCGGATCAGTTACGACAAGATAATCATTGGGAGAGGGTGCAAAATGCTCATTTTGTAATGCCTGTTTATTTTGTATATCCTCATTGTCGTCCGTTATTGAGCTATGGATTTCATTTACAGCATGGCATATGGCATCAAGGATAACGGTTTTCTTGACAGGCTTGGTTACATGCCCTGTGAATCCTGCTTCAATGCTTTTTTTGAGTTCCTCTGATGTTGCAAAGGCGGTGAGGGCTATAAGCGGGATTTCAGTTCTTTTCTCCTCTGCCTCAATTCCCCTGATGAATCTTGCGGCGGTATATCCGTCTAATTCCGGCATCTGTATGTCCATTATGATCAGGTCAAACGATTCCGATTTGAATCTTTCAACGGCCTGGGCCCCGTTTTCAGCAGTTTCGACATCCGCAATATCGGAAATCATCTTTGATATGAGCATCCTGTTGTCTTCAATATCTTCAGCGAGGAGAATCTTTAACCTTTTATCAGGCATTTTGGGGGTCTTGCTGATCTTGGGGCGCAATCTTTTATCTTCCTGGGAGATTCCTGCCGTGCTGCATCTTACTGTAAAAATAAATCTGCTGCCTTCACCCTTTTTACTTTCTGCCCATATTGCTCCGCCCATGAGATTAACGAGTTTTTTTGATATTGTGAGGCCGAGACCTGTTCCTCCGAATTTTCTTGTTATTGATGCGTCTGCCTGGATGAACTCATCAAAGATTCTGTCGATATTTTCGCTGCTTATGCCTATGCCTGTGTCGCTGACGGAAAATTTCAGGTATAAATTGTTTTGATTGCTTTCTGAGAGAAGTACATCAGGATTTACTGTCTCAATTCTGATTGTTACCTCTCCTTTTTCCGTGAATTTTATCGCATTATTAACAAGATTTATGAGTATCTGCCTTATTCTGGCTGGGTCACCCGATAAAACACCCGGAACGTTATCGGATATTTTTGCCTTTAGTTCTATGTTTTTGGATTTTGCCCTGAATTCGTTGAGAAGAATTATATCATTCAATAGAGTGTGCGGTTCGAACTCAATTTTTTCAATATATAGCTGGCCTGCCTCAATTTTTGAAATATCAAGAATACCGCTGACTATCTCAAGAAGCGAGTCACATGCGTTTCTGCATACTTTCAGATATTTGCCCTGATCGTTATCTAGGCTGGTTTCCGACATCAACTCGATTGAACCGAGTATTATATTTAGCGGCGTTCTGAGCTCATGGCTTACAGATGCAACGAATTCGCTTTTGGCCTTGCTTGCCTCTATTGCCTTTTCAGACATTGCATTCGCAGCGGCGATGGCGGATTCGAGTTCCATATTAACCTTGTCTGCACTGTCCTTTGCACTTTTTAATGCCAGCTCGTCCCTGAGCTTTTGGCTTATATCCCTTTTAACGGCAGCATAGCCTGTTATTTCTGCCTTAATATTTTTAATAGGGAATATTGTCGCTTCCTCATCATACAAACCCCCATTTTTTTTTCTGTTTCTAAGGATTCCGTGCCAGTTTCTTCCCGCACTTATTGTGTCCCACATTTTTTTATAGAACTGACTGTCATGCACGCCGCTTTTAAGAATTCCTGGTTTTTCACCCAGGATTTCCAGTGCAGTATATCCGGTTATTCTTTCAAAATAAGGATTTACATAGATTATTCTTGCATCTTTATCACACACAACCACAGACTCATCAACCTGCTCAACAACTGCTGCCAGCTTTCTGATTTCAGCCGCTGCAGAGTTTTGTTCTGTCATATCCCTTATTGTGGCTAAAATTAGAACCTGTCCCGGAACCTCAATTTTTCTTAAGGCCACTTCAACGTCAAAAACTTCACCTGTATGCGGCTTTTGAGCCATCCACGGGAAAATGGCCATTTCACCGTTTACAACCTGTTTCCAGATTTTATTGAGACGATCCTTGCTGTAATTAGGGGCGGTAATATCTTCGTTTAGAGTGATTGTGGGCAGGTCGCTCCTGGTCATGCCGTAAAGATCAAGGGCATTTTTGTTTGCGTCTATTATTTTGCCTTCTGTATCATGGATAATTACTGCATCGTTCACTCCATCAAATATGGTTCTGAATCTTTGGTCATTTTCTCTTATTATAGTTTCAAGCAAGGACTGTCTTTTTTTTGATCTGATGATGACCAAAATACAGATAACAGAACAAAGTAATGTGATTGATAATAATGGCAGGGAAATATTATCCATTGTCCCTCGATGGGGTGATTGCGTTAAAAGAGCCTCAGGTCTTCTTCATCCGAATACAGATTCAGAGCCTGTCCATGATTGTATAAAGTAATAACGTTATGCTTTTTATTGTCAACCCATAAACGATTGAATGAAGTAAAATATCTTGTATTTCAGGTATTTTTGAAAAGTGAGGTTTTCTGGTAAGTGATTTGCCGGTAATTTTTTTATTTGGAGTTGCGTGCTGATGAAAAAATTTGATAAAAAATACGGCATATTTCAAATATAAGTTTAATTTTTTTAAGCTGGCTTCATTTTGTGCTACAGTATTTATTCTAAAAACTTGTGTTGAATTCGGAACGATGTTATTTGTTGAAACAAAACTATTGCTCTAGGAGGATAAATGGCTCAGAAGATAGGCATAGTCACAGACAGTACCGCTGATTTTCCTGATGGAGTTATAGGCCGTCTGGGCTTGAATGTAATACCTGTCCATGTGATTGTTGATGGAATTTCGTATCTTGATGGACATACAATCAGCAACGATGAAGTAAAAAGCTATCTCCTTGAAAACAGGGATGTTTCAACCAGCCCTCCGACTCCTGCGGAATACGCGGATCATTTTGAAAGACTCCTCGGCAAATTTGATATTCTTCTTTCTTTTCATATCTCTGACGCACTCTCAGGCTGTTACAAGAGCGCAAGAAGCGCATTGAATCTTATGGATTCAAAAGATGCGGATAAAATTAAACTCTTTGATACAGGTACCGTAAGTTTTGGTCAGGGACAGTATATCTGCCGGGCCATTGACCTGATCCGCGAGTATAAATCGATCAACGGTCTTGATAAACGCATGTCCGGGTTTCTTGAAAAAAGTGTGGTTAATTTTACGGTCGATAATCTGGCCTGGCTTAGAAAAGGCGGCAGGGTTAGTGCTATGAGCGCTATTGTCGGTGATATGTTTGATATAAAGCCTATAATTGCAATGAAAAATGGCAGACTTGTTCCCGTTGACAGAAAAAGAGGCAAGAAGAACACTTTTAAAGCAATGGCTGAATACGCGTCAAAAACCAGGGAAGGTGAGGCCGGAGGCTTTGATCTTTGGGTCGGGCATTGTAATGCCCTGGATGATGCAGCCTATCTTGCAGGCAAGCTTGCCGGAGCCCTTAATTATCCCATAAACGATATCATAATACTTGAAATCGGGCCTACCATAACAGCCCATACAGGCCCTGGAAGCGTGGGTTGGAGTATGATGCCAAGACTTTAGATTCATGGTCCTGCCTGATTTCCAGTTAAAAAGTTGCCCTGTATATACTCAATCAATGCCACAGCTTGAATATTTGCAATGAGTCAGGCTGTTTGAATGGCAAGCCTGTTGTGCATTATTACTGGAAAACCCTTTTGAAAAAGGGGGTTCCAGACCTTTCCCAAAACTTTTATTGGTTTTTTATCATGAGTTGAGAGCATAGATTTTTCAAGCGAAAGAATCCATAATCGAAAAGTTTTTGCCAAGCTTTTTTCAAAAAGCGACCTTTGACCTTTCGTCTAACAGAAAAGTTCAATTTATGACGATGTGGAGTATAGTTGATGGATTCGCAAAAACTCTAAAATGGCTTAATCGTCATGCCGGATTTGATCCGGCATCTTTGTAATTTCACCCAGTTCTGGATTCCGGTCTGCGCCGGAATGACGGTAATAGGACTTTTTGCGACCTTTCCAGCTTTTAACTGAAACATAGCCTCTTTTAATGTTCCGCCGGAATTTTCTGTTCAGGTTTTTTCATATTATCTTTAATATACTCATCAAGAACTTCAATTAGTCTCTCGTAAAAAATTGGCTTGATTTATGATAAGTTTTATGATTTTTTAATATAAAACTTATCGAGATTTAATAAATAATGGAGGCCAGCATGACAGCAGAGCTTGATGAAAATGATGATATTCAGGGTGGAAGCCAGAAGGTGGAGCCTATAAGAAAAATTAGGGACATCAAGGCAATTAAGGCACTTATAAAAGATAGCCCAAGAAATTCAACCCTTTTTACCCTCGGGATCAACACTAATCTTACTCCGACCGAGCTGGTACATATTAAGGTGGGACAGATCAGGAATGTTAATGTTGGACAGTTGCTCACGGTAACCGATGAAAAAACAGGAAAATCCAGAGGCGTCACCTTAAACAGGATTGCAACCCAGTCAATAAAGAGTCTTCTGGATTCTGCCGAATATGATGACTTCGACTATCTTTTCAGATCCCAGAGGGGCAGGCTTATTGTTCCTTCTGTTCACAGGCTTGTTGCTAAATGGTGTGATGCCGTAAATCTAAAGGGTAATTTCGGATCTCATACACTTAGAAAAACTTGGGGTTATCACCAGCATTTCGCTTTTGGAGTCGAACTTTCAAAATTAGCCCAGTATTTTAATCATGCATCACCTAAACAAACAAAAGAATACCTCTGCATTACAGATGCTGAAGAAGATAAGGATATTTTTCTCAACGAACTATGAAAAAGCATGGTTGGGCTATAAAGATGCGTTGCCAGCTCATCTTTTAAGTTTTTTTGGAGGATCGAGACAATGGGCGTCCACCAAGAATGTACTGGCCTGTGAAAATAAGACATAGCCAGATATAGCTATCTATATAAGAGTTTAGAGTATTTTTTGTGACCACGGTATTTTTTAATGGAGTTCTTTAGGCTATTGTTTCGGTGAGTATTTAAGGGCGATTTGTCTGAAATCTTCAGAAATGGCTTTAAATGCGGACAGGACATATGGGTCAAAATGTTCGGGCATAACCCTGCCGTCTCCTTTTGTTATAATCTCAAGAGCCCTTTCATGGGGTAGGGCAGGCTTGTAAACTCTGGCGCTGATCAGCGCGTCATAAACATCTGCTATTGCCATTATTCTCCCAGGCAATGGTATTTCGATACCTTTAAGACCTTCAGGGTATCCTGTTCCATCCCATTTTTCATGGTGAGAGTAAGCAATTTCCTTTGCGAATCTTAGAAACGAGTTTGTTCCGAGCATTTTTTCGGCTTCCCTTAAAGCATCTCTGCCGTAAACTGTATGCCTTTTCATTTCCTCAAACTCCTCTTTGGTAAGAGGCCCTTCTTTAAGAAGTATATTGTCAGGCACGCCAACCTTGCCGATATCATGGAGGGGCGCTGATTTGTACATCAGCTCGATATTGCTTTTTGTAAGCAATTTAGAGAATTCGATATTGTTTTTTAGGGCTTCTGCGATGGCTTTAACGTAAAATTGAGTTCGTCTTATATGATCTCCCGTATCCATATCCCTTGTTTCTGCCAGAGATGCCATGCACTGGATCGTGACATCCTGGGTAACCATCAGCTCTCTTGTTCTTTCAATTACCTTTTCTTCCAGGATATCGTTCTGCCTTTCAACCGCTTCCTTTGCAAGCTGGAGCAATAGATGGTTTTTTACCCTGGCTTTGACTATGGGAGGACTGAATGGTTTTGTTATATAATCTATGGCTCCGAGTTCCAAACCTTTTTCCTCGTCCACCAGTTCGTTCATGGCCGTCACGAAGATGACAGGTATTTCTGTTGTTCGTTTGTTGGCCTTAAGCCTTCTGCATACTTCGTAGCCATCCATTTCAGGCATCATGATATCAAGGAGAATGACGTCGGGCTGGTTTTCTTTTGCCTGACTGAGTGCTGTTTCACCGTCAAGAGCCACCATTATGTCATATTCGTTTCCAAGTGTCTCAAGAAGGATGTCAATGTTTGAAGCAGTGTCATCAACAACAAGGATGGTGGGCTTTTTAAGTATTTTCATTTTCCTCACCTTCAACTTTTCTTTTTATTCTTTTAAGAACAGAGAGGGCTTCCTTGAGCTGATATTTTTTCAGGAGACTTGCAAATTCTTCCAGCATCGAGGAAATATCATCGGGCCATGTCATGGAGAGAACTGTATCAATATCCTTTACAAGTCCAAAAGGCTTTGACTGGGACAGCGGTTTTTCGATTTTTTCCAGGGCTGCAATAAGGAAATTGATGTCTCCTGTTTCTTTTTCCTGGACAATTAAAGGAGCTTCACTCTTTTCAAACTCGTCAAGGGTCTGCATTGTCTGATCAAGTTCTTTAGTGAAAAGGGCCATGGCATCATCCGGCAGATTGCCTGTTTTTTCAAGAGCTCCATCCAGAAGAACCGACGCATGGTAAAGTCCTTCCGCTGCAAGATTTCCTGAAATACCCTTTATTGTATGGACTATTCTTCTTGTATGCTCGATTTCACCCTGGTTGAATGTCTCCTGTATTGCCTCTGCCGCGTTAAGATATTCTGATCTGAATTTGATAAGCAGTTTTTTATATAAATCAGGATTCCAGCCAGAGCGTTTAAGGCCTTCTTCTGTATTGAATCCCTTAAGGTTTTTCATTGCAGGCTTAACGTCTTTTTCTTCTGATCTAGGATAATTGTCTTTGTTGTTTTCTGATTCGCTTACGCCCCATTTGAAAAGAGTCTCTATGAGGTGTGACGGCTCAATCGGTTTTGGGATATGGTCATTCATCCCTGCCTCGATGGCCTTTTCCCTGTCCCCTGACATTGCGCTGGCTGTCATGGCTATTATTGGTGTTGTAGAGGATTCAGGTAGAGCTCTTATCTGTCTTGATGCTTCATACCCATCCATTACCGGCATCTGGATGTCCATCAGGATTATGTCAAATTTTTCTTGCTTAACAATATTAACGGCATCCTGGCCGTTAAAGGCAAATTTTACTTCTGCGCCAGCTTTTCTAAGGAGTTCAAATCCTAGCTGTCTGTTTACATCATTGTCCTCAACAAGCAGAACCTTAAGCTTTACAGGTAAAGGTTTAATCGTATACCTTCGGGATGTTTCGCTTTTCTTTGTTACAGTTTTACAGAAGATTTTTGTTACAGCTTCAAATACCGAGGAGATTGTAATCGGCTTTTGAATTATTTCATCAATATATTTTTTTTCGTTTTCATTAATTTCCTGACCATATGCGGTGACAAGAACAATTGGCGGCATTTTGGCAGATTTATTGTCCTTGATGACTTTTGAGGCTTCAATGCCATTCATACCAGGCATTTTCCAATCCATCATAACAACATCAAAGGCGCTTCCATCCGAATCTGTGAGAAGTTTGATTCCTTCCTCAGCATTGGTAACCGAGAATGGGGTGATCGAGATGTTTTTTAGGTATTCGCTCAAAATTTCCCTGCTGCCAGGGTGATCATCAACAATAAGAGCCTTTTTACCCTTGATATCGCATATCTGAACAGGAGCAGGATTCTGGTTTTTGGCGATTCCGAGCTTTACCGTAAATGTAAATGTCGACCCTTTTGAATACTCGCTCTCCACCCTGATTTCACCATTCATTAGTTCAACCAGTCTTTTTGTAATGGTAAGTCCTAAACCAGTGCCTCCGTATCTTCTTGTTGTGGATGCGTCAGCCTGGGTAAATGCGTTAAAAAGGTTTTCCAGCTGCTCTTTTGTCATGCCTATGCCTGTATCTGTCACATCAAATAGCAGCCAGATATTATCGTCCAGTTTATCGAGGAATCTTGCATTTACCCTCACAGAGCCCTGTTGGGTGAATTTGAGGCTGTTGCTGAGCAGGTTGAGGAGAATCTGTTCCAGTCTAAGGGGGTCTCCCATCAGAAATATCGGTATTGCAGGGTCAGTCCAGAATATGAGCTCAATACCTTTTTCATAGGCTTTCAGAGCTATTTGGGACGTAAGTTTTCCAAGTATTCCGTCGAGTGTGAATTCAATGGATTCCATACTCATTTTGCCAGCCTCGATCTTTGAAAAATCGAGGATGTCATTGATGATGCCAAGGAGGGAATGGGCTGAATTCTGGATTTTGGTCACATAATCCTTCTGCTGTGGAGTGAGATCGGTCATAAGGGCAAGATGGGACATGCCTATGACCGCATTCATAGGCGTTCTTATTTCATGACTCATGTTTGCGAGGAATTCACTCTTGGCCCTGGTGGCAGCGTCAGCTATTTCCTTGGCGTTTGCCAGTTCGATATTCTTAAGCTCCATCTGGCTTGCAAAAAGATTGAGCTTGTCAGCGTCGTTTTTAAGCTTTGTGTTGGCCTGTTTGATTTTTACATAAGCTTTCTGAAGTTCCTCTGTCCTTTGTTTTACACGTATTTCAAGCTCGTCCTTGGCACATCTCAACGCTTCTTCGGCAAGTTTTCTGTTGGTTATGTCTTCCATTAGCCCTTCAATATAAAGAACATTGCCTTTTTCATCTTTTTCTGAAGTCGCTTTTATTGATGCCCAGATTGGGAGGCCGCTTTTTCTGACGAGTCTTGTTTCAAAATAGCGTGCAGCTTTATGGCTGGTGATCTGTGCAAAAGTATCGACTGCCTCTGATTCTTTTTCATAGATCTGTTTTTTTATGTTTTTTACTGAGCTGATAAGGTCTTCCGGGGAGTCGTAACCAAGGATTGTAGCCATTGAAGGATTTGCTTCTATGAATGTTGTTCCGTCCGCAGATACCCTGAAGATCCCTTCAATGGCGCTTTCAAATATCCCACGATATTTTTTTTCTGATTCGGCCAGGGCTTTTTCAGCCGCAATTTTTTCTTCTATTTCTTTTCTTAAGGCGCCTGTTCGTGAGTTGATCTGCTCACCCATAATATTAACAGCTTCAATAATCTTGTTGATATCCTTATGGGGTACTTCAGGCAGAGCACCTGTGTATTCTTCGCATGCTATTGCCTTGGTCCCTGTTATTAGATTCTGAAGAGGCTCGCTCAGAAGTTTTTTCATCAGAAAATGAGTGGTGATGACAATGAGGGACAAGGCTCCTGTTACAATGCCGCTCAGAATGTAGATCATGAGCTGCATGGTTTTTTTGATTCCGGCTGTTGAAAACCATATCTCTGCATAGCCTATCACTCTTGTTTTTATTTCGGATCTCCGGGATAATATTTCCTTTTTAAGGTAAACTGTGTCTTCTTTACTGGCCGGCTCTCTTTTATAGACAATGGATCCGTCTTCAAGGGTTATTATGATCCCTGTAATATCCGAAGAATCAAGGTATGCTGATGTGACATGGTCGATGATTAGGTAGTCGAGATTCCAGATCGCCGGGCTGAGTACCTCAGATATTTTGCTGCTCACTGATTCCGTTCTTGCCATGAGAGTGCTGTGAAAATTATATGAAAAGTAAAAATAATACAAAGTGCTGGATGAAATGAAAAAAAGGCCGAATACAGCTGTTAATCCTATTATTAGATCGCTTGAAAGGGTTCTTTTGAATATTTTATTAAAAAGATCGGGCATCTATGTAACTCCGTGGACTATTAAAGTCAGCATGAACCGGCGGGCTTTCCAGTTCTTATTCAAGGGGCATTTTTGTTGATGGCGGCGTAAGCTTTGATGGACTCGCAAAAAGTCAGATTTATGTCATTCCGGCGAAGTCCTGAATCCAGAAATATCTGAAAATACAAAGATGCCGGATCAAGTCCGGCATGACTCTGATATTTTTTTTGATTTTTGCAAGTCCTTCAATCATTAATTGTCTGATCAATATATTTGCAGCGCCAATATCCCTCGTTTTTTTGTCATTTTGAGCGCCAAAAGAGAATATGGCAAAATACAATAAGTAAGGTTAATTTGGGGCTATGTTCCAGTTAAATGTTGAAATATGTAGAACAAAATGTTTTTATTTTTTTTCTTGGGAAACTTTCTATAAAAAGCTCCTTAAGTCCCCTCAAAAACTTTAAGTTTTTTTATGATCACAGCCCATTATTTAAATTATTGAAAGTTTTTGAGGAGCTTTTTCCAAAAAACGACCCACCGGAGGCAGCTTTTTAGATTTGAATATCAAATAGTTAGATATATACCCTTCTCCGCACTTAAGGGGAAAAGAGCCTGATTTTTTGATATTATAATATTATACTTGGATTAATGCAAAATATTGATCGTATAGATAATAGATTGTTATGACTTTTATGTTATGACTTTTATGTTATGACTTTTATTGACACGGTACTGTTTAAGTTGTGATAATGGTTCAGCTTGATGGACTCGCAAAAAGGCAAATATAAGCGCAATCGTCATGTCTGGCTTGATCCGGCTCCGGTATTTTCAGTTTTTTACGGACTCCGGCCTGCTTAGGAATGACTGAAACCCGAACTTTTTCCGCATTCATGAAGCTTACTTTATATTGAACTAAAAGTATAGACCTGCTCTCTGGATAATAAATCCTGAGTAAAGTCTGTAATAAATATTTTTCCGGAGGATTGTTTTGAACTCACAGATTTTGGTTTTAAGATTCCCTGCAAGCGAAACCCAGAAGCCGCTCGTTTGTCTTCTATCTAAGGATTTTGATCTGATTTTCAATATTTTGCACGCCCAGATCTTCCCTCGCAGGGAAGGGATAATGGTTCTTGAACTGTCCGGTGAAAAAGATAAGTTCAAAAGGGGAATTGATTTTTTGAAAGAGCAGGGCGTTGATATCCAGAAGGCTGAAAGCGAGGTTCTGCGGGATGAAGACAAATGCGTTCATTGCGGAGCATGCACAGCTGTCTGCCCGACCGGCGCACTTTATGCCCAGAGACCTGAAATGAATATAGTTTTTGACCAGAAGAAATGCAGCATATGTCAGCTTTGCGTGCCCACATGCCCAACAAGGGCAATGAGGATCACTTCAAAGGACGAGAATTTTTTCTGATTTTGGATTCCATGAACAATAAAATTGCGGTAGCTGTCAGTGGCGGAATTGATTCCCTTGTCGCGGCTTTTTTGATTAAAAGGCAGGGCTTTGACGTATTCGGGCTTCATTTTGTGACAGGATTTGAGGATAATCCGTCCATTGAAGAGGCCCAAGGGCATTATACCGTATTTCCAGGCGATGCCCGCCAAGAAACAGCCGGAATAAGAAGCATCTCAGATCAGCTCGGAATTCCTGTCCATGTGATTGACATAAGAAAGGAATTCCGGGTCTGGGTTTCGGATTATTTCTACAGGGCTTATCTATCTGGCTTAACGCCGAATCCTTGCATAGCATGTAACGCCAAAATAAAATTCGGGCTTATGATTGAAAAGGCGTCATTTTTTGGAGCCGGACATCTTGCCACAGGCCATTACGCCAGGGCGGAGATGTCAGGATATGGCTTGCCAATGCTTTTCAGCAGCACCGATACCGCAAAAGATCAGTCTTATTTCCTGTCCCTGGTTAGGAAAGAAGCCTTTGCAAAGGCTATTTTCCCGCTCTCTGGCCTCACCAAAAATGAAGTCAGACAAATTGCATCTGATAATGTTCTTGTTCCGCCTTTTTTAAAGGAAAGCCAGGATATCTGCTTTATCAAGAGCAGTTATGGAGATTTTATGGAGACACATCCTGGTTTTTCTGCAAGGCCAGGAGAAATTGTAAGTCCTGACGGTAAAAAAATAGGGACGCATAACGGACTCCACCTTTTTACCATAGGCCAGAGAAGGGGAATCAACTGTCCGGCCAAAGAGCCATATTACGTTCTTGATCTTGATATAGAGAATAATCGTCTTGTCGTAGGATTTAAAAAAGAGCTCTACAAAAAGAAAATGCTCGTAGATTCGATGAACTGGTTCAGGGAATTGAAAACTACAGATCAGAGGCTATCTGTCAAAATTAGATATGCCCATAAAGCAGCAGAAGCTGATGTAAGGATTATTGACAAGGATTCCTGCGAGGTCGTTTTCGATGAGCCACAGCTATCCATAACTCCTGGTCAGGCAGCTGTATTATATGACAGAGATGAAGTAATCGGAGGCGGGTTTATCCGTCGTTCTTGATTTGATAAGATGTACCATCAACAAAAAGGCTGTATGAAAAAGTTTGTGATAACCACCCTCGGATGCAGGGTAAATCAGTTTGAATCAGATTCCATAGCCTCTATTCTTAAAGGGCGGGGATGGGAAAAAGCAGGCAGAAGCGAAAAGGCTGATGTATGCATAATAAACACCTGCACCGTAACCGGAAAGGCATCAATGCAGTCGAGGCAGGCTATCAGGGCCAAGATCAGGGAGCACGAAGGAGCGACTGTAGTTGTAACGGGCTGTTATGCCCAGACCGAGGCTGAAGAAATTAAAAAGATTGAAGGCGTAACCCATGTTCTTGGTCAGAAAGAAAAGCAGCTTATTCCTGACCTCCTTGAGACCGGAGCAGCTCTTGACGAACTTAAAGCAAAAGGCCTGGGCGACTCTTTTTCTTGTCTTGTTCCGTCTATTTTTGAGGAAAGAACTAGGCCATACCTGAAAATTCAGGATGGTTGCGAAGCTTTCTGCACCTATTGCATTGTTCCTTATGCAAGGGGAAAAAGCAGGAGCATGGCTTTTGATGACGTTCTTTTAAATCTTCGCCGTATCAGGGACCAGGGCGCACAGGAAGCGGTTCTTACAGGAATTCATCTCGGTGCTTATGGCCATGACCTTGATCCGAAAACAAATCTTAAAAGCCTTCTTCAAAAAATAACGTCTTTGGACGACATGCCGAGAATCCGTCTCAGTTCCATTGAGCCAAGGGAGCTTGCTCCTGAAATCATAGAGCTTGCAGCATCGACAGATCGCATATGCCATCATTTTCATATACCTCTCCAAAGCGGCGATGCAGATATTCTAAAAAGGATGGGGCGGCCATACACACCCGAATATTTTGCTGGTCTTGTAAAATCCATTAATGAAAAACTCCCGTCCGCTGCCATAGGCGTTGATGTTCTGACAGGCTTCCCCGGAGAGACTGACGAGTTTTTCAGAAATACCTTCAATCTGCTTGAAAGCCTTCCCATAGCCTATGTCCATGCATTTCCATTCTCGCCGAGAAAAGGTACTCCCGCCGCAACATTCAAGGAACAGATCCATCCTGAAGTTATGAAGGCAAGATGCGCGGAAATACGAGAAATGGGCCAAAAAAAGAAAACCATGTTTTATGGGAATCACGTCGGAAAAACCCTTGATATGATGGTGGAAAGCAAAAGAGATAAAAAGACCGGAATGCTTAAAGGCATTTCAGGTAATTATATTTCCATGCTTGCCGAAGGCCCGGCAAAACATATGAATACCCTTGTCAGGGTCAAGGCTGTCGAAATAGGCGAACCAGGAAGCATGATCTGCCGGATTGAAGATTAAGCTGATTGATGATTTGTAACTATTCACCAGAATTGAAAAGCAATCTTTTTTATGAAAGGTCGCTTTTTTGAAAAAAAGCTTAGCAAAAAACTTATGGTTTTTATGGGGGGCGTTACTTCATCTTTAATCTGCAAGATGCTATCTTAAAATGTAGCAGATATCCTGAACAGGAGATAGACACCATAACCAGAAAGTTTTGGAAAACACCTTTTTTAAAAGGGTTTTTCCAAGGATAAATATCGCAAGCATCATAGTAACGATGTTTTTGATTAGTGAATTTTGATGGACTCGCAAAAAGTCCGATTACCTTCATTCCGGCTAAGGCCGGAATCCAGAGGCAATTGAAAATACAAAGATGCCGGAACAAGTCCGGCGTGACGTCGACGCATTTTTTTTGACTTTTTGCGACATTGTCAATTTTTAGTCTTAATTTTTAATATAGCCATTGCGATCAATAATCAGACTTCAATAATCAAAAATCCAGTTTGAGGTTATTATCTTGAAGATTGTTTTAACCAATGATGATGGAATAGACGCTCCTGGCCTTGAGGCTCTCAAAAAAGCCCTTGATGATGTTGGAGAAGTTATAATAGTTGCTCCTGAAAATGGGCAGTCCGGGATATCCCACAGGGTTACAATGCGCGAGCCTATCACCGTGAAGGAGCTTGACAAAAACAGATTTATGGTTGCAGGAACTCCAGCTGACTGCACAAGGCTGGCGCTGAAAATAATCGCTCCTGATGCTGACATGGTTTTTTCCGGGATAAACTTCGGTGCAAATCTTGGGACCGACGTTTATGTTTCAGGAACCGTGGCTGCTGCACGCGAGGCTGCTTTCATGGGGAAAAGGGCCGTGGCGCTTTCCCAGTATATAGGCGAAGGCAAAAAGCCAATGTGGGATGTGACTTCCAGATCAGCCTCGAAGCTTTTGGATTTCATTCTTGGGATAGACTTGAGTCATGGAACGTTTCTGAATATAAATCTTCCTTTTCAGGAAGACCATGAAACACCTGAGCCAAGATTTTGTGATCCTGATACGACCCCGTACAAACTGGATTTTATGGAGAAGGACGGTACTTTTATACTTTGTGACGTTATCCATTACAGGCCAAGAAAGCCTGGATTTGATATTGACATGTGTTTTTCAGGTTATGCGAGCGTAAGCAAAATAAGGATTTAAGCCATGCGTCAGATTCTAATAATCGCCGGATTGCTTATTTTTACTGCCGGTATTCTCTGGCCCTGGCTTGTTAAGATTCCTTTTGGCAGGCTGCCTGGAGATATATCCATAAACAGGCCTGGTTTCAGTTTCTATTTTCCTGTTATGACAATGATCATAATCAGCGCTGTTATTTCATTTTTGATGTGGATTTTGAGAAAATAAGTGGGAGAGCTTTATGAAAATTTTTAAAATAATGATTTGTTCATGTCTTTTTATGCTTGTGGTTTCAGCCATAGGATGCAGTAAAAAAGAAGTCTACGAGGGAATATATGAAGGCATGAACAGAAGTCAGGACAGGGAAATGAAAGATAGCCCCGCAAAAAAACAGACCGAGCCGCAGCAGCCCATGAGTTTTGACAGATACCAGCAGGAGAGGAAGCTTCTCATAGAAAAAGAATAAATTTCAGTCAGGTTGTATAGTCTTGGTGGTCTCGCAAAAAGTCAAAAAAGGGCGGGTGTTATCATGCCGGACTTGATTAGGCATTATTATATTTTCAAATGCTTCTGGATTACAGCCTGCACCGGAATGACTATAATTTGACTTCTTGCGACTTTGTCATATTTGAAGGCCACTTCTTAGTGTGGTGCTGCTGATTTCCTTGGGCTATCACATCAAAAAGGCAATTTTTAAGGTGGCATAAAAAACGAGGTGTAAAAAATATTGACACATAAAAATCCGTGTTCTATTTTACGAGTGAATGTTCATTCCGTAATTAAGAAAGGTCAATATGTGTAAACCTGACAAAAGAGAAGAAATTGTGAAAGCTGCCATGGAACTCATTGCAGAAAACGGCTTTCATGGCGCTCCCATGGCCCTGATTGCAGAAAAGGCCGGTGTTGGCGCCGGTACTATTTACAGGTATTTTGAAAATAAGGATGTGCTTATTTGGGAGCTTTATCATGATCTTGACGAAAGATTCAAAAGTTATCTTATGGCCGATTATCCTGAAGGCAGACCTGTTAGGGAGTGTTTTTTTTATATTGGCAGAATGATGATAAAATATCTGAAAAATAACCCCCTTGATTTCAAATACAGCGAGCAATTTCATAATTCTCCTTATGGCGTTGAATTCAGAAGAAACAAGATTTTCAACTTTTCAGGAAAATATGATTTCTGCCGTGATATTTATGAAAAAGGCAGGGAACAGCAGGTAATTAAGGATGTGCCTATGCCAATATTTTTTGATCTTGCTTTTGCCCCTTTTATCTGGGCTTTGAGGGATCATCTTCTTGGTTTTGTTGATCTTGATGATGAGCTTTCAAATATATTGGTCTCTTCATGTTGGGATAGCGTAAAAATGTAGTGATGTTTTCAAATGGGAATGAACGTTCATTCCTATTTCGGGTTTAATGATCCATGCGGATATTTATTACAATATAATTAAGGTGCCTTATGCAGAAAAATGAAAGAATCAGCTTGATTGCCGCAGTTTTACTGGCTGCGTTTGCCTTTTCAGCGACTGGTTGCGGTAAACCCAAAGATGGCGGTGGGCCTCCACAGGGAAAAGGTGCTCCTCCTGAGGTTTCTGTTGTTGAAATAAAGTCGGAACAAGTTGCCATAACCACGGAACTTTCCGGCAGAACATCTGCTTTTCTGATTGCAGAAGTAAGACCCCAGGTTGGTGGAATAATCCAGAAAAGACTTTTTACTGAAGGCGCTGAAGTCAAGGAAGGCGACGTACTCTATCAGATTGATCCGGCTCTTTTCAAGGCTGCATATGAAAGCGCAAAAGCTGCCCTTGCCAAGGCTGAGGCAAATGTTCCTCCTGCAAGGTACAAGGCTGAGAGATATAAAGAACTTGTTGCTGCAAGGGCGATAAGTAAACAGGAGTTTGATGAGGCTGATTCTGCCTTTAAAAAGGCGGAGGCTGATGTCGAAGCGTCAAAGGCTGAAATGGAGAAGGCTCGTATAAACCTAGAATATTCAAGCATCAAGGCTCCTATTTCAGGACGCATAGGGCGTTCGTCAGTTACTACAGGCGCTCTTGTTACTGCAAATCAGGCCACTGCCCTTGCGACTATTCAGAAATTGGACCAGGTATATGTTGATGTAACCCAGACCAGCGCAAGCCTTTTACGCCTTAAAAAAAATATGGAAAGCGGCCTTATTAAAAAGGATTCGGCAAATCAGGCAAAGGTTAAGCTTGTTCTTGAAGATGGTACTCCCTATCCCCAGGAAGGAGCCCTTAAATTTTCTGATGTAACTGTTGATACCGGAACTGGCTCCATAATTCTTCGTTCAGTATTCCCCAATCCTAAAATGACTCTTCTTCCTGGAATGTATGTCAGAGCCTTGATTGAGGAGGGAATAAATGAAAATGCCATTCTCGTTCCCCAGCAGGGAGTTACAAGGAATTCCAAGGGCGAGGCCACTTCAATGGTTGTAAATGCTGAAGGAAAAGTTGAAGTCAGAGAACTTAAAATTGACAGGGCTGTAGGCAGTAAGTGGATTGTGAGTGAAGGCCTCAAGGCTGGAGACAAAGTTATTGTTGAAGGTCTGCAAAAGGCTCGACCTGGAGACTTGGTAAAAACAATTCCTTTTGGCGAAAAGGTTGAAGCCCAAAAGAATCAGGCAGGCCAAGTAGACCAAGTAGATCAGGCTGGTTCTCAGGCACAAAAGGCTTCCAAAAAACCTGAAAAAGCAGCAACCGGCGCAGGGAAATAAAGAAGGAGTTCTCTAATGTCCCATTTTTTTATAAACAGACCCATTTTTGCGTGGGTAATAGCAATAATAATCATGCTCTCAGGTGCTCTGGCCATCAAGCAGCTGCCGATTGCCCAGTATCCTGCTATTGCTCCGCCTGAAATTGCCATTACGGCAATATATCCAGGAGCATCTGCAAAAACCCTTGAAAACACAGTTACCCAGGTTATCGAGCAGAAAATGAACGGCATCGACAACCTGAGATACATGACCTCAAACAGCGATTCCTCAGGAATTGTGACAATAACACTTACATTTGACGCAGGAACAGATCCGAACATTGCCCAGGTTCAGGTGCAGAACAAGCTTCAGCTTGCTACGCCTCTCCTTCCCCAGGTAGTCCAGCAGCAGGGCGTACAGGTTACAAAGTCCACCAAGAACTTTCTGATGGTAATAGGCTTTGTGTCTGAAGACGGCAGCATGAGCCGTTATGACCTGAGTGATTATGTTGCTGCAAATATTCAGGATGTTTTAAGCCGTTTAGAAGGCGTCGGTGAGTTTCTCCTTTTTGGTTCACAGTATGCCATGAGAATATGGCTCGATCCTGATGGCCTTAAAAGTTTCAGTCTTACACCGGCAGATGTGAAAGCTGCAATAAAAGCCCAGAACGTTCAGGTATCATCAGGCCAGCTTGGCGGAACTCCATCAGTCGACGATCAGCAGCTGAATGCGACCATAACCGCCCAGACTCTGCTTCAGACTCCGGAACAGTTCGGGAACATTATCTTAAAGACAAGGACAGACGGATCTGCCGTAAAGTTGCGTGATGTGGCCAGGATAGAGCTTGGAAGCGAAAACTATGACGCAGTGGCCCGTTTCAACGGAAAACCTGCAGCAGGTATCGCTCTCAAGCTGGCATCCAATTCAAACGCCCTTGCAACCGCAAAAATAGTAAAAGACAAGGTCGCAGAACTGTCGAAATTCTTCCCTCCTGGGATGAAAGCAGTTTATCCTTATGATACTACTCCGTTTGTAAAAATTTCTATCGAAGAAGTTATCATAACCCTTGCAGAAGCGATTCTGCTCGTATTTCTGGTAATGTATCTGTTTTTGCAGAATTTCAGGGCAACGCTTATTCCGACAATTGCGGTTCCTGTAGTTCTTCTTGGGACATTTGCGGTTTTAAAGGCCTGCGGTTTTTCCATAAATACCCTGACCATGTTTGCCATGGTTCTGGCCATAGGTCTTCTTGTTGACGATGCCATTGTTGTTGTTGAAAACGTGGAGCGAGTGATGTCCGAAGAAGGACTTTCTCCCAAGGAAGCAACAAGAAAATCAATGAACCAGATTACAGGCGCTCTGGTTGGTATTGCCCTTGTTCTTTCAGCGGTTTTCGTTCCTATGGCATTTTTCGGTGGCTCCACAGGCGTAATTTACCGCCAGTTTTCCATAACGATTGTTTCTTCCATGCTTCTTTCAGTAGTTGTTGCCCTTGTTCTTACTCCGGCTCTTTGCGCCACAATGCTGAAACCTGTCACAAAGGGTCACAGCATATCTGAAGGCGGCTGGTTTTCGGGATTTTTTACATGGTTCAACAGGGTTTTTGACTCGAGCAGCAGGAAATATCAGTCGACAGTTGACAGGATGCTCGGAAAGACAAAACGCTATCTTGTAATATATCTGATAATACTCTTAGGCATGGGTTATCTTTTCCTTAGAATGCCCACATCTTTCCTCCCAGATGAGGATCAGGGGATGCTGTTTTCAATAATCCAGCTTCCAGTTGGGGCTACCCAGGAAAGAACTATAAAAGTTCTTGAGCAGGTTGAGCATCATTATCTTGAAGAACAGAAAGAGGCGGTAAACGGCCTTTTTACCGTCGCAGGATTCAGCTACGCTGGCCGTGGCCAAAATACTGGTATCGCTTTTGTTCAGCTTAAAGACTGGAGCGTGCGTAAAAGACCTGATCTAAAGGTATGGGCCGTGGCAGGAAAAGCTATGGCTGCATTTTCAAAAATTAAGGATGCCATGGTTTTTGCATTTCCTCCGCCAGCTGTTCTGGAACTTGGAAACGCGACAGGCTTTGACTTTCAGCTCCAGGACAGGGCCGGTCTTGGCCATGAAAAACTGATGGAGGCCAGAAACCAGCTTCTTGGAATGGCTGCACAGAATCCTGTTCTTATGGCTGTAAGACCAAATGGTCAGGATGATACGCCTCAGTACAAGCTTGATATTGATTATGAAAGGGCAGGGGCTCTTGGGCTTACCATTGCAGATATCACAGATACACTTTCAACTGCCTGGGGAAGCTCATATATTAATGACTTTCTGGACAAGGGCCGTATCAAGAAGGTTTACATGCAGGCTGATGCCAGATTCCGCATGACGCCGGAGGATCTAAATAAATGGCACATAAGGAACAAAGCCGGAGAAATGGTTCCTTTTTCGGCATTTGCGACAGCCAGCTGGACATACGGATCTCCGAGACTCGAACGCTATAACGGTATGCCTTCAAGGGAAATTCTCGGTCAGCCAGCTCCAGGAAAAAGTTCGGGTGACGCGATGAAGGCAATGGAAGAAATGGCAGCAAAGCTTCCTCCTGGCATTGGCTACGAATGGACAGGCCTTTCATATCAGGAAAGAATGTCCGGCTCCCAGGCTCCGGCTCTTTACGCAATCTCGCTGGTTGTGGTTTTTCTTTGCCTTGCGGCGCTTTACGAAAGCTGGGCCATTCCATTTTCAGTAATGCTTGTTGTTCCGCTTGGAATTATTGGAGCGCTTATTGCTGCGACAATGCGCGGACTTTCCAATGACGTTTATTTTCAGGTTGGACTTCTTACAACCATTGGTCTTTCTGCCAAGAACGCCATTCTGATTGTCGAGTTTGCAAAAGAGCAGATGGAGCACGGAGTTGGTCTCATTGATGCGACTCTTGAAGCTGTCAGACTTAGATTAAGGCCCATTCTCATGACATCCCTTGCATTCATACTCGGCGTTCTTCCTCTTGTTACGACAAAAGGAGCAGGGTCAGGCAGCCAGAATGCCATAGGAACCGGAGTTATGGGCGGTATGATTTCCGCCACTGTACTTGCAATTTTCTTTGTTCCTATATTCTTTGTTGTAGTAAGGAAAGTATTTAAGGCCAAACCAAAGGACGATGAATAAAACGTAAGGGATTGTTGATTTTGGATTGGCGGTTTTTTAAACCGCCAATGTTTTAATCATAAATACATAAAGTTTTTTGCGGAGCTTTTTTAAAAAAAGCACCCGCCGGAGGCATAAAGTTGACGTCGGATTACGAGCAAATAACGATTTAATCCGACCTACGAATCGGCCTTTTTTGACGCAAATTGACCATATATAAAGCGTGTTTAATAAGAAACAGTCTATCTGGAGGACTTGAGCATAATGAAAAAAGCAGGTTTGATTTTTTTGTCCGCATTATTCTGCATGAGCAGCTTCATTGCGGGCTGTAGCCTTGCACCTGAATACAAGAGGCCTGATTCTCCTGTTTCCGATTCATGGCCCAAGGGCGAAGCATATAAGGGTATTGAGTCAGTAAATGCTAAAATGCCGGCGTCTGATATCAAATGGAAGGATTTTCTTGTAAATGATCAGCTTCAGAAGGTTGTTGAGCTGAGTCTGAAAAACAATCGTGACCTGAGGGTTGCTGCGCTGAATATAGAGAAAACAAGGGCGCTATACCAAATCCAGAGGTCCGAGCTTTTTCCCAATGTAAAGAGTACGGCCAGCAAGTTCACACAGGGGCTGCCAGAAACCCTTTCAGGGGTAAAGGATGATTCGGTTACAACCCAGTATACATTTAATGTTGGAATAAGCTCCTATGAGCTTGACATGTTCGGCAGGATAGCCAGCTTGAAGGACAAAGCTCTTGAGCAGTATCTTGCAACTGAACAGGCCCGTTCCAGCGCCCAGATAAGTCTTGTGGCAGAAGTAACGGCTGAATGGCTGACGCTTGCCGCAGACCATGAACGCCTGAAGCTTGCTAAAGACACATTAAAGGCTCAGCAGGAAACATATGACATGATAAAACGCAGATTTGAAGTAGGGGCGTCTTCAGAACTCGATCTGCGCCAGGTTCAGACCCGTGTCGAAGCGGCAAAAATTGATATTGCCAGATATACAGGCAAAGTTGCCCAGGATGAAAATGCCCTGATTCTGCTTGTCGGATCTCCCGTGCCTGCCGATCTCATGCCTTCAGAACTTGGTACAATAGAGTCAAAATCCGGGGCTTTAAAAGATGTAAAGGCTGGTCTATCATCTGACGTGCTTCTTAAAAGGCCTGATATTCTTTCTGCCGAAAACCAGCTTAAAGCTGCCAATGCGAATATAGGAGCTGCAAGGGCGGCTTTTTTTCCTAAAATTTCCATTACAGGTACTTATGGAGTAGCCAGCGGACAGTTGAGTGATCTGTTTTCAAGCAGTCAGGCCTGGACCTTTTCTCCCCAGATAAGCGTTCCTATTTTTGACGGTGGATTGAACCAGGCAAATCTTGAGGCTGCCGAGGCAGATCAGAAAATAGCTGTGGCAAAATATGAAAAGACAATCCAGACAGCTTTCAGAGAAGTTGCTGACGCCCTTGCTCAAAGGGGAACTGTGGATGATCAGATGAAGGCCCAGAAATCATTTCTTGAGGCGACTTCAGAGAGCTATCGTTTGTCTGACGCCAGATACAAAAGCGGAATAGACAGCTATCTTAATGTGCTTGATGCCCAGAGATCCCTATACAGCGCCCAGCAGTCAATGATCGACGTGAGGCTTCAGAAACTGTCGAATATGGTAACTCTTTACAAAGTTCTCGGCGGCGGTGCTGTGGATTAGAAATGTAAATAAAACGATTTTCGTCATTTCTGTGAAGGCCTGAATCCAGAAGTATCTGAAAATACAAAGATACCGAATTAATTCCGGCATGACGCGAAGCCCTTTTTTGACTTTTTGCGAGACCATCAGGGAAATATCTTTTTAAGGTGTTTCCCTGATTTTTTTTATAATTCTCAATATTATTCTGGAGATAAAGAGTTTTATGAAATATTAATCGAATAAAAGTTTGATGGACTCGCAAAAAGTCCGATTCTCGTCATTCCGGCGAAGGCCTGAATCCAGAAGTATTTGAAATACAAAGATGCCGGATCAAGTCGGGCATGACGGAGAAGCCTTTTTTTGACCTTGTCAAGTTTAACCTTACAGGACTAAAATGATGAAAAATATATACTTACCCCCCGTGGATGTCCTGCTTACTCATGGAGAAAAAGACCTTGAAGATGACTGGATGGACTACACTCAGTTCGGAATAACAGAAGAGCATATTCCGGAGCTTATTAAAATGGCCACAGACGAGGAGCTTCTTGATGCCGAAGCTGGAACTGCTGAAATTTGGGCTACGGTGCATGCCTGCAGGGCGCTTGGACAACTTAAGGCTGCCGATGCGGTAGAGCCTCTTATTTCACTGATCTACAGGATTGATGAATTTGACGATGAGTGGATGGGAAATGATTTTCTTCAGGTTTTTCCTCTGATCGGGAAACCCTCCCTGGACCCGCTTAAAAAATACCTTGCCGATCCCCATAATAATACATACGGAAGGGTTAGAGCGGCCGAATACATAGAGTATATAGGTCTTAAAAATCTGGAGCTTAAAGATGAATGCACAAATATCATTGCTGCCCAACTTGATAAATGCATGCTTAATGATGAATACCTGAATGGGATACTGGTGTCGTTATTAATGGATGTGAATGCGACAGACAAAATTGATATAATCAGGAACGCTTATATCAATGAAAGAGTCGATGACTCTATCTGCGGAGATCTTGAAGATGTTGAGATAGCATTTGGGATGAGAACTGAAAGAGCCACAGAGAGGAAGTCCTTTTTTAGTTTTATGGAAGACTCGGACGACGAGGAATCTGATTATGATCATGACAACTTGGGCTTTATTCCTCAATCATCTCCTTCTGCACCGATAATCAAGCCTGAAAAGATAGGCAGGAATGAACCCTGTCCGTGCGGAAGTGGTAAAAAATACAAAAAATGCTGTCTTAAATAAAAATGTAGGTCGGATTAGAGCGTCCTTTGCTCATAATCCGACACCATGATTTTCGATTTTAGAATTTGGTTTTATGATTGATGCATGTAGGCCAACATTCCATTAAGCACCAATCATAAATCGAAAATGCCTTGACTTTGGCGGGTCTTTTTTCCATGCACAGTTACAAGTCAAGGGAATGTTTTGTGGCAGGACTGCCACGCCCACAGTCTGCTATAGTTTTTCCCTTACCCTTGCTTCCACAGCGTTTATTCTGTCAATCAGAATAACAGCGTCGTAGAATTCCTTCTGGGATATTTTTTCAAGATGAAGAATCCCATTTTTTGCGTCTTTAACGATTCCTGTGATTGCCTGGCCGGATGAAAGAGTGACGGTCACTGGCTTACCCTTGAAAGCAAGCAGATTGTCAACAATGGGGATGGTGTTCAACTGAACTGAAGCAGATCCAGCGCCTCCCTCCGCAGAAAAGCTTTTTGCAGGAAATGATGCCCCTGTCATTGCGAGAATAATAAAAAAGAATAATGCTGTCATGAGACTGTTTTTTTGCATGGTCTTCATTTTTTTCTCCTTGCTGATTATGGTTGATAAGTAAGCATCCAGCCAACTACGTGGAAATTTGTGATGTGACAGATATAGGGAGCAAAGCTCTATAATCCTCTTCATTCTGCGCGAGTGGTATTTTTTCGAAGATGAGTTTAAGATATGCATACGGCTCGAGCTTTGCTGCTTTTGCAGATTCGACAAGACTGTAAAGAACAGATGAAGCATGGGCTCCGTTGGGATGTCCTGAGAAGAGCCAGTTCTTTCTTCCGACCACGAAAGGCCTTATCGCGTTTTCAGCGGCATTGTTGTCAGGCTTGAGATTGCCGTCCTCAATATATTTTATCAGTCTGTCCCAGTTCGAAAGAGTGTAATTTAAAGCCCGGCCAAGCAGGCTTGAAGGAGGCGTCTGGGGCGATCTTTTATCCAGCCAGTTCTTGAAATCATCAAGGACAGGTTTTGATTTTTGCTGGCGAAGTTCAAATATTTCTTCGGCAGAAAGATTTTTATCCGTTGCCTCGCGTTCTATTCTGTAGAGTTTTTGAATATAGGCGAGGGCCTGCTCAGGGCTACCGGCCTTGCCTTTGTCTTTCTTGGGCCTTGCGTCGATGACTTTTATGAAATAGCGACGAGCGTGGCTGAAACAACCAAGAAGCTTTATGCCAAGGTCTTTTTCAAGACAATCGTAACCGGCATAGCCGTCGGTCTGGCAATAACCGCTATAGCCCTCTACAAAATCCTTGGCCACAGTGCCTGATCTCGTGGGAGAGTACTGATAAATAACAGAAGGCGATTCAGGAGGGCCGCCCCTGAAAACCCACATATATGATTTTGCCTGATCAGATCTGCCCGGTTCCTTCAGAACCTGAAGGGTGGTCTCGTCAATGTTGATGCATGGCCCGGAGAGTATCTCTTTTCTCAGGAGTTCGATTATCGGCCTGCATCTTTCAGCTACCTGAACCATCCATGAAGCCAGGGTCGAAACAGGAATATCTACTCCAATTCTGGCGAAGATCTTTGACTGACGATAAAGCG
>NZ_AUEY01000034.1 GCF_000426225.1 Desulforegula conservatrix Mb1Pa | reverse complement strand
TTAATGGCTATGTACTATTTTCAGTATGATTGTCTGGTCTGAAAAAAGTGATTTACAAAAATATCGAAAGTATTGTTTTCCAAGCATCTGACATAAACATAAAGTTTTTGCGGAGCTTTTTACAAAAAGCGACTCGCCGAAGGCGCTCAAGCTGAAAATAAGACAGAGCCACATTAAGCTTTGCATTTTTAAATTTTTTTAATCAGAAATTTCAATAAGGAAGTGTTTATGGCCAAAAAACATCAGAATTTGATCACAAAAAAATGGTTCATTGATTTTGTATATTATTTCATAAGAGCCTATAGCTCAACATTCAGGTTCAGGGTTGAAAATGAGGAAAAGTGGATGAACATTCTCAAAAAAGCCAAACCTGTTTTGATCTGCACCTGGCACCAGCAGTTTTTTTCTGCAATCAGATACTTCAAGGAGTACTCGCATTTGCGGCCCGCCCTTATGATAAGTAAGAGCAGCGACGGAGAACTTATTGCAGGGGTCGCCAACAGAACAGGCTGGAAAACAGCCAGGGGATCTTCCAGCAGAGGTGGGCGGGACGCAATGGAAGCCATGATTGAGCATGTTAAAACCTATAAATTAGGCGCCCATGTTGTTGATGGCCCTCAGGGCCCAATAGGGATTATAAAACCAGGACTCATAAGGATAGCGCAGAAATCCGGTGCAGTGCTTGTTCCGTTTGTGATTCATGCCGAATCAGCGTGGTACTTTGGAAGCTGGGACAGATTTATGCTGCCAAAACCATTTTCAAAGGTTGTTCTTAAATACCTTGATCCTTATTATTTGAAAGCAAGTAATGATCCGGCTGTTTTTGAGCAGCAGAGACAGGAAATAGAGAATATCATGCTCCCTTATCTTGTTCTTAAATGAAATATGATGGACTCGCAAAAAGTTTAAAAATGGCTTAAGCGTTATGCCGGACTTGATCCGGAATCCAGTATTTCAGCCACTTCTGGATTCCGGCCTGCGCCGGAATGATGGAAATCTGACTTTTTGCGACCTTATCAAAATAATGACCAATATTTTCTGATCAAGTTGAATTTATATTTCTAATAGAGTAACATGCCCCAATGTTAATAATCCATCAGGATTTCCTTTTGTCATGGATGTTCAAAAAAAGGCTGATATTCAGATTGTTCTGGCTGCCTATTCGTGATTTTCTATTCATCGACACGATAATAATCTGGAAGTTACATATATATGGGTTTTAAAATTGGTATTTCAGGAAAACTTGTTTTGATTCTCCTGAGCACAGGACTATTCTTGCTGATTATAGCAGGAGTCTTGCAATATCGTATTGAGGTTGCAAGTGCCGAAGAACAGCTTTCGAGAGAGGCAGAAGCAATTCTTGACAGGTTGTCCATCAACCTTTCACAGCTTGTTTACGAGTTTAACATCAAGGGTATTGAGGCTGTCGTCAAATCGGAATTTTCAAACCAGAATGTAGGCGGTATCATTGTCTGGGACCCTTCAAACACAGACATCCATTTCGAATATGGCAGACTTCCGAAAGAGAAATCCGTAAAGGCAGAATCTGATCGCTATCTTTTGGTAAAAAAGCCCCTTTCCTTTAAGGATTATGCCGGTAAAAAGAATGAAAAACTTGACATAGCTGTTGTTGAACTTTTCATGGACAGGCAAAAGCTTAAAGATTCGGTTTTGTCCTACACCACAGAAACCATTGCCAAATTCGCCGCAGTAATAGCCTTTCTTATTGCTGTTCTTGCAATGGTTGTACAAAGATTCCTTGTCAATCCGCTTGAGAAAATAAGGGCCGGCATGGAAAAGGCCATGGAAATAAATACTTCCGAAGAAAATTCCGGGCTTTTTCAGACTCCGGTCAGGCTTCATGAAGATGCTCATAAAAAAGGATTCAAAGAAATAAGAAGAATGGCTGAATGCTTTGAAAACATGAGCCTTGCAATTACTGAAAGGCAGAACGAAATTTCAGAAAGTCGTGACAGTCTTAGAATAACACTTCAGTCAATTGGTGATGCAGTCATATCCACAGATATTTCAGGCAGAGTTCAAATGCTGAATATTGTTGCTGAAAAAATGACGGGCTGGTCCATGGAGCGTTCTGTTGACAAGGATATTGCTGAAGTACTCAAGATAATGGATCCAAAGACGAAAAAGCCCCTTGAAAACCCGGTACGCTCTGCTGTGAAGCTTGCAGGTGTTGTGCCTTTTCCTTCTGACTCCATAATGATATCGCCCGAAGGACATGAACTGAATGTCTCGGGCATCTGTTCTCCCATAAGAAGCAGGGATGGCAGGGTTGTGGGAGCTGTCCTCGTGTTCAGGGATATAACCCAGTCAAAGCGAATGGAGGAACAGCTGCATCAGTCCAGAAAAATGGATGTAATAGGCCAGCTTGCAGGCGGGGTGGCCCATGATTTTAATAATATGCTTGGTGGAATAATTGGTAATGCAGAGCTTTTATCATTTGCTCTTCCGGCAGATTCAAGCCTTCGTAAGTACGTTGACACAATAATCAAAGGGTCTGAGAGGGCAGCCGATCTGACTAAGAAACTCCTTGCTTTTTCAAGAAAGGCCAAGGTCGTCACGACTCCTATTGACATTCATGAGCAGATAAGGTCCGCAATCGCTTTACTCGAAAGAAGTATAGATCCTAGAATTAAAATCATATTAAGGCTTGACGCCACAAGCAGTATTGCCGCAAGTGATCCGACTCTCCTTCAGAATGCTTTTCTTAATCTTGCAATAAATGCCAGGGACGCCATGCCTGAAGGCGGTTCACTTACATTTGCGACGTCTAATATTTTGCTTGATCACGAATACTGTTCCAGCCAGCCATACAAGATTGAACCTGGAATGTATCTTGAAATCGGTATAAGCGACACTGGCGTTGGTATGTCAAAAGAAGTGCTTTCAAAGGTTTTCGAACCTTTTTTTACGACCAAACCGGTAGGGCAGGGAACAGGTCTCGGACTTGCCGCTGTCTACGGAACTGTCAAAGATCATCAGGGATCGATCAACGTGTACAGTGAAACCGGTCTTGGAACAGTATTTAAAATATATCTTCCGATTGATGCTTCGAGTTCCGAGAGTTTTGTTCAGGGGGAGGAATCTCTCTCTTGCTGCAAAACCGGATGCGTACTTGTCGTTGATGATGAAGCCATTATAAGAAGCACTGCCCAAGCTTTGCTTTCCTCTCTTGGCTATGATGTTCTTTTGGCTTCGGACGGAGACGAGGCTTTGGATATTTTTTTCATGGAAAAAGAGCGCATCTCCGTAATTCTTCTTGATATAGTAATGCCCAAAATGAGTGGTAGGGAAGTTTATCAGCACATCAGGGAAATAGATGGCGAAGTGCCGATCATTTTTTCATCGGGTTTCAGCAGCGAGGGGATTGTCGGAGACCTTATGGATCTCGGCGCGGCAGCCTTTATTCAGAAACCATACAGGCAGTCGGCGCTTGGAAAAGTATTGAATGATGTCCTGTCTTGATTCAAATGAATACTATGCCTTTTCAAGGGTTATATAAAATGTGCTTCCCTGATTTTTTTTTGATCTGAGATCTACCTTTCCGCCGTGCTTTTCAATGATTCTCTTTGCTATTGAAAGCCCAAGCCCGTCACCCTGGATTTGTGAATCATTGTCTTCCCTCTGGAATATTTCCCATATCTTTTTCTGGTTTTCTTCAGCTATGCCAGTGCCGGTATCGGTAATCGCGTAGGTTACAAATCCATTTATTTCCGAACCTTTTATTGTAATCTGCAGCTGGCGTTTTGCATCCCTGTATTTAATTGCGTTGTCAATAATATTTGAAAAGACCTGGGATATCTGACCATGGTCGCCTTTACAAAATGGAAGGTTTTCAGTGCTTATTATTGCTTGGGCATCCTCAATCTGATAATGCATGGAGGCAACGGTTTTATCTATTATTTCATTTATGTGCAGTTTCATTTTTACAGGAGCTTTGCTTCCGCTTCTAGAAAGCCTGATAAGCCCGTTTATAAGCCCGTCCATTTTTGAGACGCTTGATGTTATATAACCTATCGCATTTTTTGCCTTGATATCTATTATTTCCTTTGCCGAATCGCCATTTTTGAAGCCATTTTCTTTATGGCCGAGTATTTCGGATATCTCTTCCAGGTGTTTTTCTAGTCTCTTGCTGAATCCATGAATATTAAGAAGCGGTGACCTCAGGTCGTGGGAGGCTATATAGATAATTTTTTCTAGTTCGACATTTTTTATCTCAAGGTCAGAGAGAATTCTTTCCCTCTCGATTTCGAGATTTCTTCTGGCTGTTATGTCCCTTATCACAGCAGTTGCTCCGTCGAAATAGCCTGAAGAGCTTCTCCTGTCGGATAGTTTGGCAGAAAACCACCTGATCTCTCCCTGGATATTGGCAGAATATTCATAGTTTTGGGGCTTTCCTGATTTTTTCAGTTTTTCCACTGCTGATTTATAGCCGCTGACTGCTTCGTCAGGCAGATTCAATTCAAAAACTGATTTCCCGAGAAAAAATTCAGGTGGTATTAGCAGTTCTGTTTTTTTTGAAGGCTGGTGAAATGTTAAAAAGCAATTTTCACTGTCAAGAATGAAAACCAGATCATCCATGGATTCCAGGGTTGATCTGAACAATTCTTCACTCTTTGATAGCTCCTCTGTCTTTTTGACGTTTATTCCCATCTCTTTTTCAAGGGCCATGGTTTTTATTTGCACTTGTTTTTTCAGCGTAATGTTCCAGATAAACAGGATCAGGGTGACAAGAATGAAAGCAGCTATGGCCAGGAAAATCTTGATAATCAAATCTGATTTCAGGATGCTTCTTGTTCCGTACCATTTTTCGTCAATTTTTTTATATTCTGAGTTTGATATTTTTGAAAATCCGTAGACAACCAGATCAAGAACTTCCTTGTTGCCTTTGGCAACGGCTCTGTGGAAAGCTCCTGAATATAGTGGTTCTGTGTGTTTGAATTCGTCCTGAATTCCCATTTTATATAAAAAATAGAAGGCAGGAGGCTCATCTACAACAAAAACCGTAATCTTGTTTGCTTTAGCCTGTTTGATTATCTCTTCATAACTGTCAAATTCCAGAAGGCTTTCATGCCCATGCTGTCTGAGTACATTTATTGCGTTGTCTCCTTTTTTTACTGCGATGGTGAAGCCTTTGGCTGTATCTGCATCCTTGATCCCGGAAATCATTTTGTTGAAAAAAATCGGAACCTCGATTTCTGCGTAAGGGTTAGTGAAATCGAATGTCTGGGTGCGCTTTTCATTGAGGAAAATGGTGTCAATAACGTCATATTCGCCTGATTCCATACCTGCAAGTGCCTCATGCCAATCCATGGCCTTTAGTTCAACCGTGACTCCTGTCTTTTTCTCCCAGAGTTTCCATTGATCAACTAAAATACCCTGCTGATTGCCTTCGGAATTCATGAAAATAAAGGGAGGGTAATTATTATCCATGACTACCCTGATTTTGTTTATATTTCCACCAGGAGGCCCCTGATTTGTCTTGTTGCCAGAGTCCCTGCATGAAGATATGAAAAGGGTCACTAATGCTATGACAAGGATTATTTTGAATATTTTGGAAGAATTCATTTAGTAAGCCTTTAAATTGCTAAAAATGAAGCTGCATTTTGGCTATGAATTGTTTTTTTGGTTCTGTGTATGCGGTTAAGATGTGTTTCCTGAGGCTATTTTTTGTAAAAAAGTTATTTTAAATTTTATTATAATAACAGTGTATTATATTTATTTTGATCCCCAATTCCAATATTTATATCTCTGAAAAGTCTTTGCGGAGCTTTTTTCAAAAAGCGACCCGCTCGAGGCACTCGCCATATCAACTTCAAAACAGCCGAACGAATTCGCTTCGGCTTACTTTGGTCGATTGGGTTATAAAACCTCGCCGGAGGCATTCACAACAACATAAAGGTGTCATAAATGTTCTTATGATTCCTATCAGTCTTAGGTTGATAGGGTTGAGCCTCCCTGGAAGCCAGGCAAATCATTCCCTCTTGATGCAAAAAAAGAATAAGAGGGATACCTCCCTTAACAGAGACTGGTCCAGTTGTCTCCAGACCATCTTTTTTTGAATATTTTTTCCATCACGTATGCAAGCCATATCTGTTCAAGGGATCTGAATGGATTTTCAGGCATACCAGGCTTGTAACCATTAAGTTTTGTCCATTCAAAAAAGCCAAAGCCTGCATCCCTGAATTTTTTTTCGGACGCTCCGAGCATTTCCATTAACTGATTCAGCTTGGGGAGCCAGACCAATTTTTCAATTTCAATAAGATTGCCATTTGGCCTGACTCCGAAGCCTTTTTTGATTTTTCCGTCCTTATTGGGCATGTAGAAATGTATCTGGGTGGACTCATCCGTATATATATCGCCAAGGCTCGGCTCCCAGCTTGTCTGAATTTCAGACGCCTTTTTGCACATTAATATGTATTCAGGGCTTTTATCCATAGATAATCGAAAACCTCGAGAGGTTATACCAGTTTTTCTTGTATTATTAAAAAAAATATACCATATTAATCAGGAATTATAAAAATAAATTATTGGTCTTTAAATTCAGTATTTTATATCGGTGATGGTTGATTGCTTTCGATACGGATCGAATCTTAAACTATTATGTGGGAGTGGTGAAAGATGTCCAGGATTATAAATGAAAAAGGTTTGCCGCAGCTTGGAATATTCAATGAAGAAATAACCGACGTAAACTATGCGGATTATTTTTTGGAGACAGCTCTTGGATTTAGAGTTCCGCGCTTTATAAGAAAATTTGCGGCCAATCAATTCTGTTTCATAGGGATAATAAGCAGGGAAATTATGGCAGGTCTTGCCGTTGTTGATCTCAAATACGCGTCCAATGCCTTTTTTTATGTTTATTCAAAAAAAAACAGAAAGCTTGTTGAAGTCAAAAAAATTGGCATTCCTTTGCTAACATCCGTATTCATATCTTCTGATCCGGCAAATCCTTTGTTCCACTTCAGATCAGATTCTCTTACAATGGAGCTTTCTAACTATAGAATTAAGGCAAAAAGCGATAGAATCAAACTTGACGCTGTTCTTGATTCATCAGGAACGTCACCCCTAAGGATATGTACCAAAGCTGGTTACAGGGGATGGGTTTACACGGAAAAAACTACTCCTCTTGGTATTACTGGAGTCCTTGATATTGATGGGAAGGAGATTATTCTCGAATTCCCTGAAACACTTGCCCTCATGGATTGGACCTGCGGCTATATGCGCAGGCATACATGCTGGAACTGGGCGTCTACGGCTTGTCGGCTTGGCGACGATAGACAGATTGGCCTTAATCTTTCATGGGGTGTGAATGAGACTGGTTGGACGGAAAATGCATTTTGGCTTAATGGTAAAATGACAAGATGCAGCAATTCAATATTTGTATTCGACAGGGACGATCTTATGAAGCCTTGGAAAATATATTCCGAGGACGGGAAAATAGACCTGGATTTTGTCCCTGAAGCAACAAGATCCGAAAAATTATGGGCTTTGGTGGCAGCTTCGAGATTCACCCAGCTCTCAGGTGTTTTTAGTGGCGTGCTTCGGACCTCTGATGGCGAGGAAATAATCCTTAAAGATGTTCCTGGGTGGACTGAAGATCATTTTGCAAAATGGTAGGTTTTCTGCCTGTTCAGTTCTCCGGGCCGGAAACAAAATTTTTTATGAGATCAAAAAGGTTATGTATACTGAATGGTTTGCCCAAAAAAGCGTCGGCGCCGAGGGCTTTTGCTGAAGCTTCGTGGTTTGGTATTGACGAGGTAATTATGCATATGATTTTGGGCCTTGCCTCCTTTATTTTTGTAAGGAGTTCGAGTCCGCTCATGTGTGCGGATTCAATACTTGAGATTACGATATCATAGTCTTCTCCCGCCTCAATCTTTTTCCAGGCTTCCCCGCATTCTGAAAATGTATGTATGGCCCTGTTGACGCAATACATCAGGACATGCTCAAGCAATTCTCTGGTGGCATCATCTTTTTCAACAACTGCTATTTTAACATTATTAATCTTGGGTGGGTTCATGCAACAAGTAGTGACTCCATCATTTCGAAGTTGTTTGAAAAAGTGATGGTATTGCTGATATATTCAATATTCTCAAGAAGGGCTTGGCACCTGAACTGTCCCATGGGGGCGCCTGTTGCAAATCCTGACGCCATCACCGATAAAAGGCGTACTCTCTGGTAGAAGATGTGGTTCAGGTATTTGTCTCCGCGTATTTCATGTTCGGATCTGAAGTTTGAAAATTCGCCGCCTGTCCAATCAATGATCTCTTTGGAGATAATCTTGCAGTTTTCAATTATTGATTTGGCCCTGACAGATCCGAGAGGGAATCCTTTTAGATAGGCAAGGGACATAATCACAAGAAGGTTCAGACGAACAATGAAAATATCGTCAACAGTCATATCTCTCATTTGTTCGGGAGCTGATCCTTTTCTTATCATTACATTACTAATCCTTGTTTTCGGCTTTTTAGACGGGGTTGTTTTGCAAGGGATAATAAAGACTATTAAAAATTGATATTTTATAAATAAAGCAGGTTATGATATAAAGTCAAGAAATAACAAAAAGATGTATTCCTCGTCAAAACCCTTAAGCAAAATGATTAACTGACAATAATCCTTAATTTATTCAGCTTGTTTTTATGTATTTCACAAGATCCTTATTTATGATTTGGGCTTCTTGCGGTCATTTCGTCACCTTAAATGGTTTTTTGAGCGGCAATTTAGACTAAACCAACAATGACACGGTCGCAAAAAGTCCGATTTTCGTCTTTCCGGCGCAGGCCGGAATCCAGAAGTATCTGAAAATACACAGATGCCGGATCAAGTCCGGCATGACGCCATTGCCTTTTTTTGAGTTTTTGCGACGCCATCATTAATAAGGTTTTGAGCAGATTGTATCGAATGAAGAGCTTGCTTTTTTTTCCAGATCCAGGAATGATGATGATATTAATAAGAATAGGAGGCATTATGCCGATTCACAATAATGTTATAGGTACAATAGGCAGAACTCCGATGGTCAGAATTTCGAGCCTTGCACAGGGGCTTGAAGCAGAAATTCTTGCTAAACTTGAATTTTTTAATCCTCTTGGAAGCGTTAAGGATAGAATAGGCGCTTCAATGATAGAAGATGGTGAAAAAAAAGGTCTGCTTAGACCAGGCGGACTCGTTATTGAACCAACCAGCGGAAACACAGGGATTGCTCTTGCTTTTATATGTGCAGTTAAGGGATACAGGCTTGTTCTTACAATGCCTGAGACAATGAGCATAGAAAGAAGACGGCTTCTTTCACATCTTCGGGCAGAACTTGTTCTTACTCCGGGCGCCTTAGGTATGGCTGGAGCAGTTTCAAAAGCCGTTGAATTGACAAAGAACAATCCTGGCTCATATATGCCTGACCAGTTTTCAAATCCTGCTAATCCATTGATACATGAAAAGACAACCGCAGAAGAAATCTGGATGGATACTGATGGGAAGGTAGATATGATTGTTTCAGGCGTTGGAACCGGCGGTACAATTACCGGAGTGGCAATGGCTTTGAAATCCAGAAACAAGGATTTCAAAGCCATTGCTGTGGAACCTGATTGTTCAGCAGTGCTTTCAGGAGGGCAGCCAGGGCCTCATCCTATTCAGGGGATTGGAGCCGGTTTCATACCAAAGGTACTCAATATTTCGCTTATTGATGAAATAATAAGGGTGAAGTCCGAAGACTCATTTGAAACTGCGAGGCGCCTTGCAAGAGTAGAGGGCATCCTTTGCGGAATTTCTTCAGGAGCTGCCATGTGGGCTGCCTTGCAGATTGCAGGAAGAAGGGAATCCAGAGGCAAGCGAATCGTTGTTATTCTCCCTTCCACAGGGGAACGGTACCTTTCCACGGATCTTTTTCTTAAAAATCCGTAATTTGAGAATCCGGGACGATTGGCTCCTTAAGCTTGAAGTTCTTTTAATTTCAATGGAATACATTGTGTCAGTTTTTTAAGGAAAATAATAAAGCATATTTATTAAAATCTTGGACTTGTAAAGATGTTTATGGTATTTATATTACTATAAAAGGAAAAGGGCGGCCAAGATGGAACTATCTATTTCCAACACAAACATAGCAGGTAAGGCATACGCGAACCGGCTTCAGGAACCGCGCCAGATTGAGCAAAGGGAACAGGCTGGTCAGGTCAGTAATGTACAGTCAGGCCAGCAAGAAATTGAATCAGCGCTACAAACCCCTTTGCAGCCAGCCAGAAGAGCTGGTGATATTACTTCGTTGGACGGCTCGAACCGGCTGGAGGAAAGATTTTCTCTCTATGCTTCTCAGGGTAATGCTTTAAGGAGAGACATAGGCGCTTTAAATGAAGTCTTTTCTGATAGACCGGGTGTGAATCCAACAAACCAGAGGGCGCAAACAGAGTCGCAAAGCGAAGAGGTAATTGGCGGTAGATTAAGCTCTAATGCACAATCATCAGGGGATGTAGCGCAAGCAGCCGGGCAGGTTCAGGCTAATGTGAATACCGGCGGCAGCAGTATAAGGGATAATACCGCGACTCCTGAAGCCTCTATGAGAAATTATGGGGTAGTTTCGGCCCTCTCCGGATACAGAGAGGCATCAATGCAAATTCAACCAGTACCAACAATTGACCAGACAGTATAAAAAGCAGTAATGCAAGTAAAGTGCAAGAAAGTCATAGTATACTGGTAGTAAAGTTTTGGCCGCCTGTTTAAAAAACTAAATAAGTAGAACAAAGTATAAAGAGCTGACAGAAAGAGTTTCTGTCAGCTCTTTTTTTATTCAGCCAGCCCATATTTTTACTCAGTCAGTTCTTTATATTATTCTTTAGGGTCATAATTTCTGAGCGAACTGAGAAAAAGTCCTGCTCCGCCTGCGATCAAAACCAGAATGGTTATAAGCTCAAACGCTGACATGCCCCTCAGGGAAAAATTTATACTTTGAATTATCCCAAAGCCAAGCATGACAAGGGACGCCATTGAAAGAGCCCACCCTAAAATACTCTTTGAATTATAAAAAATCAGTCCAACCCCAAATATCAGGGGAATAAGCACCATGCCACCGGTCATATGGAATCTGCTGTATTGGAAGATGCTGAATCCGAGACCAAAGCTGTTTGTTACTCTTATTGAGTTAAGGAAAAGATAGCCTCCTCCTATCATCATCAAAAGACCAATGAAAAAATTTCCTGTCCCCCCGGCTGACCCTCCAGCTCCTCTTGACATTATTTTACACCTCTATTTTCTGTTTTTTAAGTAATCCCGATTGAATTTAATTCACTCTTTTAGAGTAATTTTTAAGAGAATGAAAGTCAAACCGCTTTTTCCAAAGAGTCATCAGCGTTTTTATCGATTAGATGATCTGTTAGTTCAAGGCATACTACCCTGTTTCTGCCCATATTTTTTGCAGCATAAAGTGCCTTGTCTGCTCTTTCAATGATATTCGTGATTTTTGTGTCATTCTTATTCATTTCTGAAGCGCCGAGGCTTATTGTTGTGCTTAACATCTGGCAGTTGAAAGCTATCGACATTGATTCAACGCTCTCTCTTATGCGTTCAGCAACAATTTGAACCTGAGCTATTGGTGACATGGGAAGAAGTATTATGAATTCTTCTCCGCCATATCTTGCAAGCACGTCAGCTTTTCTTAGATTTTTCTTGATTGCCGAAGAAGTCTCTTTCAGAACAAAATCACCTGCAGCATGGCCATAAGAATCATTGAGTCTCTTGAAATGGTCTATATCAATCATTATGACGGACAGGGGCTGGTTATATCTGGAGCATCCGTTAAATTCATGTTCCGCAAGTGAAAAAAAGCGTGACCTGTTGTTTACCCCGGTCAGACCATCAGTGTGGGCCATTATTTCCAGTTCTTTTACCAGTTCTTCTTTTTCCTTCAGAACACTTTTAAGCTCAGAGACGACTTTTTCAAGTTTCTGCTTAGTAAGTCTTAAGCTCAGATGGGTTTCAACCCTTGCCACAACCTCATAAGGATCAAATGGTTTTGCGATATAATCCTGACCACCGCATACGAATCCTTTTATTTTGGCATCGGCTTCGCTCATGGCGCTCAGGAAAAGAATTGGGACATCCCTTGTCTCTGGTTCTTCCCTGAGTCTTCTGCATAATTCATAGCCATTCATTTCAGGCATCATTACATCAAGAAGGATCAGATCAGGAGGATTGGATATTGCTGTGCCAAGCGCCTGTTTCGAGCTGGCTGTTGCCCTGACATGATAGCCAGCCTCCGCGAGAATCTGGGACAAAAGCCTTAGGTTGTTAGGTGTATCATCAACAATGAGCACTGTTTTTTTTTCGTTCAGAGATTCCATATCGCTTCCTTATTTATTTACAGCATCAATAGCTGAAATAACAGGTTCATAATCGAAATTGTCAGAAAAGTTTTGCAGGCTTACAGCAATATCAGGATAATCAGATTTAATGATTTCAGCGAGACGGCAAATTTCAGTTGCATCAGCATCCGAAGCTGCCTTGTATAGTTTATAGAGCCATTTTTTATCCATTTGACTTAAATCCAGGAGGCTATTTGTCTGGTCTGCTTCATTATGAGAGTCGTAAATGCTTTCAAATGCAGCATCATATATGAATCTTACACCAAGATGCCTTTCAAGCTGCTCTGCAATTTCACTTTCCCTGTATGGCTTGCTCAGGAATGAATCAGCGCCTTTGTTGAATATAACCAGTTTCTGTTCTTCAAAAGTGCTTGCAGTAAGAGCGATTATAATGGGCTGTTTGCGTGATTTATCTGACCGGATTATTCCCATAGCTTCATAGCCGTCCATAACAGGCATCCTCATATCCATGAATATAAGATGCGGTTCCCATTTTTCCCATAAATCCAGAGCTTCTTTCCCATTTGCGGCCATTTTTACGTCCAGTTCCCAATGAATGAGAAGATCACGCAGAAGATTTCTGTTCGCTTCAACGTCCTCTGCAATCAGAATTCTGTGTTTGAAATTTGAAGGCAGTTTCCCTATTACATCCGTTGAAAATATGGTGCGGTTTTCCATGGTTTCAGATTCAGATAATATTACAGGGATTTCAAATATGAAAGTTGCACCAAGATTGTGCCCCTGGCTTTCCGGGTATAGATCTCCTCCCATAAGCTGAGCGAACTGGCGGCTTATCGAAAGGCCAAGGCCTGTTCCACCTACATGGTTCTGGCCGCTGCTGGTTTGCCTGAAAGGCTTGAATATTATGGAAAGCTCGTCCCCGGACATGCCTGGGCCTGTGTCTTCTATTTTGAATGTGATATATGTGAAATTATTATCCTGTCTTGTTTGTCCTCCACTTTTAGAACTAAGCGACACAGATGACTGGGACACAGATAACCTGATCTCTCCTTTTGATGTGAATTTAATGGCATTGCCAATAAGATTGATTAGAACCTGCCTGATTTTACCTTCATCCGAAGAAATATACCTTGGAACATTTGGGTCAGAATGGATTCTGAAGGCGATACTTTTGCTCATTGCAGGGAGTCTGAACATATTTGAAATATCATCGACAAGTCTGTAAAGATCAAAAAAAGTAGTGTTTAGCGATGTGTGCCCTGATTCTATTTTTGCCATGTCGAGTACGTTGTTAATCAGCTGGAGAAGATGCTCACCGCTTCTGTTTATGGTGTTCAGATTCTTTCTTTGTTTGTCAGAAAGCTCGGGATCGTGGGTCATTAGTTGGGAAAAACCAAGAATGGCATTAAGTGGGGTTCTGAGTTCATGGCTCATGTTCGCAAGAAATGAGCTTTTAGCCTTGTTGGCGCTTTCAGCCGCCTGCCTCGCTTTTTCAAGCTCGACCGTTCTTTCGTTTACTCTTTGTTCGAGTTCTTCATTAAGCTGCCTTAGCCTCGCCTCGCTCTCAAGGAGAGCACGTTCTGCGGCTTTTTTTTCGGTTATGTCAATTCCGGCTCCTATAATATATGAAACTTCTCCATGATTATTTACTATACAGGTATTATTCCAGGAAATGTATCTCAGTTCACCTTTTTTTGTTCTCCAGTGGTTTTCATAGGAATTAGGGAAGTTTCCGTTTTTCAGATCGCAGAAGATCTTTTTTACCTGCTCCAACTCTTCGGAAATAAGCAGATGATCCCATAATGCCTCATTTCTTATTTCATTGAAGGTAAAGCCTGTTACCTCCTCGCATTTCCTGTTGAAGCTTGCAACTCGTCCATCTTTGTCAATTACTACGATAAGAGCGCCGGATGTATCCAGAATGGCCGAAGAAAAATCCCTTTCCTTTTTAAGTGAATATTCCGCTTTTTTTCTGGCTGTAATATCTTCAATCGTAGCTATGAAATATTGAGGCTTAGACCCATTCGTTTTTATGGAAGCCACAGACACATTAACCCAGACGGTCGCCCCTGATCTGTGTATATATCTTTTTTCGTATGACAGGGTACGGACATCGCCGGAGGTAAGATCCCTAAAAATATGCAGATTTGAGTCCCTATCCTCAGGATGTGTAATGTCCGCAACTGATTTTCCTATTAAGTCAGATTTGAAATAACCGGTTATTTCGGCAAATTTTGAATTGACGCTTATGAAATTGCCCAAAATATCAGTCTGGCATATCCCTATTGCAGCATTTTCAAAAATGACCCTGAATCTCTCCTCGCTTTCTTTCAAAGCCTTTTCCGCAAGGATTCTGTTAATAAAATCAAATGCCATTTTCGATAGTTCGGAAAGAGCTGTTATATCACTCTCTTCATAGTCCCATGCCTTGTTGCCGACCCCCATTATTGCAATGGTTTCTTCACCGTTTGATATGGGCAGTACAAGCTCCCTTAGTATCGGGACATGGCCTGGTGGCAGCCCTTTTTTTTCTGGAAGAGAAGAATAGCTGTTATGAATAAGCGGGTGATTGTATCTTAAACAGTCTGCCCACACTCCGGCTTGGCTTAATGGATAGTGCTGCCCCCTTGCGGAGTCGTTGCAGACTTTTAATGTGGCTTCTGACCATGTCTGAAGAGCTATGGTGGCGGTTTCTTCGTCAAATAGATGAAAGAATCCTATGTGGCTGTCAGTCAGTTTTTCCGCTTCATTCAGGGTTGTCTTCAATATTTCGTCCATAATTCCGGTTGACGCAGCTTCGCTGAGATGAATCCTCGCTTTTAGCAGGTTTTCGGTACGTCGTCTTTCTGAAATGTCCATGAATGTAATTATTATGCACGGGTCATTTTCGTAAACTATTGCTGATGCGGAAAGCAGCACAGGGAAAATCACTCCTGATTTTTTTCTGAAAACAGTCTCAAAATTATGGATTCTCCCGTCTTTAATAAGGCTATCAGCCATTTTAACCCTGTCTTCAGGCCTAACCCAGAGTCTTGCCCTTAGAGTTGTGGTTTCAAGGGCTTCTTCCTTTGAATAGCCTGTGACCCTTTCAGACGCGTCATTTACGTCTATGATTCTGCCATCCGAAATTCTTGTAATGGCAATAACTTCCGGGCTTAGTTTAAGAAATGGCGGCAGGATATCATTGCTTGCAGAAGCAGCCGAGTATTCACTTGAAATTTTTTGATTAAGTGCCTTGAGCTGCTGGTTCATGGCATCTAATTCATTTATTCTGAGCCTGTATCCCTTGATTTTTTCCTCGGTTCTTTTTTCCGATTCATTTTTCGCATCTTCTAAGTTCAGCGTCAGTTGTCCGAGTCTTATGAATGGAATAATCCTGTCCATGAAAACCTGGGCAGAAGAAGGCCTTTTGATTATGAGCGCCTCTAATCCTGATATATTTCGCGAAGAAACGTAGTCTTCTGCAAGAACCAAAAATGGAACCTTAATGAGAAAGTGTTTGATGTCAGTGGTTTCGAAAAATCTGATCGTGTTTTCCAATTCACCCGGGATGTCTGCTATGATCAAAACAGGACTCACTTCAGATACTATTTCCTGAATATCCTTTATTTTATTGGATATTATGATTTCATAGCCGGATGATTTAAGGGCGTCATAAGATAATCCCGGGTTTTCAGGGTGTTCGGTAATTAAAAGAATGACTCTGTATCTGTGAGTATTCATTATTTCAGGTACCTTTGTATTTAAATCACTGTATGGGAGTAATACGTGCCGGAACATGGTCAGATTGATTGTTTCAATATCAAGCGACAAAGCGATGTAGTAGCATCCGCTTTGGCGTAAATAATAAGTGTTTTTTCGCAGGTGTCCTTCCTGGAATTAATCTTGGCAAAAGAGCAAAAAGTCAGATTCCCGTCATTCCGGCGCAGGTGGAATCCTGAAGTGTCTGAAAATAAAAAGATGCAGGATAAAAAGCGGCATGACGCTTAAGCCTTTTTTGACTTTTTGCGAGTCCATCAATATCAGACTGACGGCGCGAAGTTTATTAATGTATTTAAATAATACACAGAATAAACGCAGAACTCAATTTTTTATGTACCCGCAAATTAATTTTTGCTATCTTTATTATACTGTAAACATATCGATGGCTTGCTTTTTTTTGATTTTTTTCTTCCGGCTTTTTTTATCTTATTTTCAGTTTCCAGCTCAAATTTTCTTCTGCGTTTTAATCTCCGCAGATTTTTTTCTTGGCGTCATTTTTTTGGAAAATCCAGATAATCAATATTCCCAGGGGGTCTTTTCAAATATGAAAGAAGGCCGAATACAAATAGCCAAAACCATTTATGGTACCACTATGCCAGAAAAGGGTTTGATGGATAATAAAACAGCAAACACATCAAATGACGTGTCAATTTTCTGTCCCATTGATTTCAGCATATACAGATTCCTTTTCGAATTTGTCGAAGAGCTGTTTTATGTACTGGATGAAAACGGCGACATTCTCCACGTTAATAATGCCGTCATAAATACTCTTGGATATTCTGAAGAAGAAATACTGGGCAGAAACATATTATCCATCCATCCGGTTGACAGACAAAAAGATGCAGAAGCCATGATTAAGGAAATCATTCAAGGCAAAAGAGGCGGCTGCTCTATTCCTTTGATTTCTAAAGACGGGAGAATAATTCCTGCTGAACACAGGGTAATTAAAACTAATAATTATGGTAACACGGTTTTTTTGGCCATAAGCAGGGCTACTTCCAAAATTGCGGCTTATGAAACGAAATTTTCAAAGCTCTTTTATTCTGATGTCGCTCTCATTGCTCTTTCATCTTTAAGAACCGGCCTTTTTGTAGAAGTTAATGACGCTTTTATCAAAACCCTCGGTTTCACAAGAGAAGAGGTAATAGGTCGAAATTGCGAAGAACTTGATCTTTTTCTTGATAAATCTGAAAGAAATGACGGAATCAGACTTCTTAAAAAAAATGGTTTCATCAGAAACATCGAAGGCAGAGTACGAACAAAACAGGGCGATATCAGATACTGCGTTTTTTCATCTGACATAATTACCCTGGAGGATGAACCTCATATCCTGACTGTTATAATTGATATCACAGATCTGAAAAAAGCGGAGTCCGCGAGGATACATGCAGAATCAAGGTACAGGCTGCTTTTTGAGAAATCCATGGATTCGGTTGCTATTCTTTCAGGCAAACCACCAAAGTTCATTCTTGTGAATCCTGCGTTTGAAGATCTTGTGGGATATTCTTCTGCTGAAATACTATCATTTTCCTATGACGATATGTGGCAAATTATTTATCCTGAAGATATACCTCTGGTCAGGACACGCCTTATAGCGAGATTCAGTGGTGAGGACGTACCATCCCGTTATGAATACAGAATAATAAGAAAAGATGGGACAACGAGGTGGATTGAAGTTTCCGCCAATATCCTCTACACTGAAAATGACTATTTTGCCCTTAATATATACAGAGACATAACAGAAAGAAAAAAGGCTGAAGAACTTATAAGAGAGGCCGAGGCAAAATACAGACTCCTTTTCGAAAATTCAATCGATGCACTCGCAATTCTGGGCGGTTCGCCTCCAACGTTCAAGCAGGTCAATGACGCCTTTGTTGAACTGTTCGGTTACTCCAGGGATGAAGTCCTTGGATTTGCTTCAGAAGAAATATGGTGTCTTGTTTATGAAGAAGACAGGGATCTTGTAAAACGGCGACTTTATTCAAGATTCAAAGGAGAATCTCCGCCATCCAATTATGAATTCAGAATCATAACAAAAAAAAGGGAAATCAGATGGGTGGAGGTATCAACTAATATTTTTAGTATAAGCGGTGATTATTACAGCCAGGTTATTTATAGGGATGTTACAGAAAGAAAAACCGCTGAAAAGACTTTGCAGGACAGAGAAAGTCACCTCAGAGCCATTTTTGAGACAACAGCGGCTGGAATTCTTGTGGTGGATACTTTAGGCAGGGTTAAAACACTCAATATGAGAATGTGCGAGCTTTTTGCCTGCTGTCCTGATGATCTCTACGGCCTTAGTTATACCGACCTTCTTCATCCTGACTGTCTGGTAAAAGGTCGCCTGGGTTTGGAAGATCTTCTGGATGGAACCGTTGACAGAATAAACACTGAAAGACATTACAGAAAAATGGATGGCGGCTCTTTCTGGGGAGTTATCAGCGCTTGCAGACTGCTTGACCGTGAGGGGCATTTAGAAGGGCTCCTAGGAGTTATTTCTGATATTACAGAGAAAAAAATGTCCGAGGAGCTTCTTGTTGAAAGGGAGGCTTTTTTAAATGCTGTAATTGAAAATCTCCCATTTGATATGTGGGCAATTGACAAGGATTCCAGATATATCCTCCAGAATGAGACATCAAGGAAAAACTGGGGGGAGATGATTGGTAAAACCCAATCCGATTTTTCTGATTTGGCAGACCTGAAAACCCTTGATCTATGGTACTCTAATAACATGAGGGCATTTAAGGGCGAAAGGATTTCAGAAGAAGTTTCATGCCGTCTCGGAGGCAGAAAACATCATTTCATAAACGCCTTGAACCCGGTAAGGAAAAAAGACTCTGTAATAGGTGTAACAGGTATCAATATTGATATCTCGGAGCGAAAGACAGCCGAGGATTTAATAAAATCAAGGCTTATGATTGCGGAATATGCTGACACGCATTCTCTTGCAGATACACTTCAGAAAGCAGTTGACGAGATTGAGAGGCTTACAGAAAGCCAAATAGGGTTCTGCCATTTTGTGAGCGAGATAGACAGAAATATCTCACTTCAGGCCTGGTCGTCAAATACCCTGAAAACCATGTGTTCGGCAGCTCCGGGGCAAGTCCACTTTGATATTGGAAAGGCCGGAGTCTGGTCAGACTGCATTCTTCAGAGAAAACCCGTGATTCATAATGACTACGAATCTCTTTCACATAAAAAGGGACTTCCTTCCGGACATGCCAAAATCATCAGGGAGCTTGTCGTACCCCTTTTCAACGGAGAGCATATAGTCGCCTTAATAGGTGTAGGCAACAAGGCCTTTGATTATGACGAACGGGACATAGCCATTGTATCAGACCTTTCAGGCATGATCTGGGATATTGTTCTTAGGAAGAGGGCCGAAGAGGAGCGGATTGAGCTTGAGAAAAGACTTCTCCACACCCAGAAATTAGAGAGCCTTGGCGTCATGGCCGGAGGAATTGCACATGATTTTAATAATCTGCTCATGGCTATCATCGGAAATCTTGAGTTTTCCCTGATGGAACTTCCTGAAGAATCACCCGTCAAAAAAAGCATAGACCAGGCCATGATAGCTTCAAGACGGGCAGCGGATCTCACTCGTCAGATGCTTGCCTATTCAGGCAAAGGCCATTTTCTGATCAGCTCTGTAAGCATAAGTGATCTTGTTAAGGAGAACGCAGGAATTTTCAAGACAGTAATTCCTAAGACAATAGAACTGAAGCTTGACCTGATGGAACCTCTGCCTGTTATCAGCGCCGATTCCGGCCAGATTCAGCAGATAGTGATGAATCTTATAACCAACGCCTCGGAAGCCATAGGCGAAAGAAATGGCACCATAAGAGTAAGGACATATGTCGAGAACCTTGATCCGGAATATATCAAGCAGAGCAGGATTGATGTGATTTCCGGCCCTGGCATTTTTGTATGTCTGGAAGTCGCTGATACGGGGTGCGGAATGGATGCTGACACGCTTAACAGGATATTCGACCCATTCTTCACCACGAAATTCACGGGACGCGGCCTTGGAATGTCTGCCGTTCTCGGAATAGTAAAAGGTCACCTGGGGGCTGTTGTCGTTGACAGCAAGTCAGGAGAAGGGACAACAATAAAGGTATTTTTCCCTGTTCCTGAAAAATCACTGGCAATACCCATGGATTTTGCCGGAAACCAGATCCAGGGAGCAATTCCTGCTAATAGCGCAAAGCTTCTTATTGTGGATGACGAGGATATGATTCTTACGGTTTGCAAGAGCGCGTTAGAAAAGAAAGGGTTTTCAGTGCTGTCTGCCTGTGATGGTGAAGAGGCTGTGTCTGTCTTCAGGAACAATTTCTGGGAAATTGAGTGCGTGGTGCTTGATCTTAAAATGCCAAAGATGGACGGTATCTCGGCTTTCAGGGAGCTAAGGAAGATAAGACCCGATATAAAGGTTATTCTTTCGAGCGGATACAGTGAAAACGAGGCCGTAGGTCTTTTTGCAGATGAAGGCCTGGACGGATTCATTCAGAAGCCTTACCAGATAAGGGAATTGATAGACGAGATCCGCAGATGCATAAATTGATTAACCGAGTTTTTTTCAGGAGCTTTTTTCAAAAAGCGACCCGCAGCCGGTCATCCGAATAAATTCACCCTTGAAAAAGTCCTATTTCCGTCATTCCGGTGCAGGCCTAAATCCATAATCTCTTGAAAATACGGGATGCCGGATCAAGTCCGGTATGACGCTGAAGCCCTTTCCTGACATTTTTGCGAGACCATCACTCTTTATTTCAAACTGGAATAATTCACTGGAGGCGATTTAAAGGGCATGGCTTCGGCATCAGAATCCTGACACGGCAGTTTCGTTTACTATGAATGTTGTTGATCCTGGTACGATTTCTACCTTCCTGTCATAGTCGGATAATGCCGGGCAGCCCTTTGATTTTATTGAAAAAGTTCCTTTGGGAAGATAGAATCTGGATATTATTATTTCTCCAGGAAGAGTTCTCCACGATCTGGTATCAGCCTGCTCAAGAAACAGATTCATGATGTTCAGGAATATTTTTATTAGATTTCTTGTGTCTTCATGGTCGGTTGACCTTGTCCCGATTTGATGAATGACAACCTGTTTTGCTGTTGCCCTGGCAAGTGCCTTTGCTATATATCTCGCACGCCTGTCTTCCAGGTTTTTCATTGCAATCGAGTTGATGTTTTCAGCTGTTTCGAGTCTCGCGTTATAAGACTGATCTGCTCCCTGGATAAGAATACTTGAAGGCCTGCAAGGAATTGAAGACGGCAGCATGATTGGGAATGCCACTGTAATAGGGCCCACATGGGACGGCAGCACAATCCTGTCATCATGCTTCACAGGAGAAGAACCTGCAAAGGTTATGTATACGACTTTCCCTTTTGAAGCAGTATCAATGGGCGGAACGGTTTTATAATAATCAGCTCCCATTAGTTCAATGGCTTCATTAAGCCTTCCGCTTTTCTTGCCAGCATATATAAGATCCTGGGCTGCAAAATCAGGGATCTTCATTCCGTAATCTCGCTGGTAATCCCTGTATATTCTGAAGGCTTTATAATAATCTATGAACGCGTCATCATACTTTCCGAAGCTTTCATAAAGTGCACCTCCAAGATATCTTGCAAGGGCATCTTCCTTGTAGATGTTTTTAGAATCATACCTCGAGTTCATTTCTCCAAGAATGATATCAAGCTTTTTAAAATCGACCAGTGCTTCGTCATATCTGTCAAGTTTCATATAGCAAAGCCCGGAAAAGAGCGGGAGCATGACCCTTTCAAAATCCTCTCCTTGATATGGCAGGACAAGGTCATTGGTGACAAAGCTCAAGATATTGGAAGATACGCTTTCAGTCCATAAATCATCTCCCAGCTCAGAAGCTTTGCTGAAAAAATCCACGGCTTTTTTGTAGTCGCCGCACTGCATGTTGAGTATACCCGAGTCCATGAGGAAGAGCAGCTGATTCTTGGAACCATATTTGTCCTGGCTGAGGATTTGCTTTGCGCCCTCACAGTCCCTTGTGGCGAGCATTCTTGAAGCTGATTTGTAGTCTATTACCGGGGCGCACCCTGAGATTAATAAAATGCAGATGAAAAGAGTATTTATAAAGACGTATTTTATGAAACTGTATTTATTGTTGTTTTCTATTTGCATATAAGCTGCATCGGCATATTGAAAAAATATGAAAGTATAAATGACAAAATTCTGATGGTGCGCAAGCCTTAAGGCTTGAGCACCCTACGGCTGAGAAACAATAGCTGATTATTGTTTGATGGTTTTTGAAATATATACTTCACATCGTCATTATTTAAACTCTTCTGTTAAATGAAAGGTCAAAGGCCGCTTTTTGAAAAAAGCTTGGCAAAAACTTTTCGGTTATGGATTCTTTTGCTTGAAAAACATATGTTATCAACTCGCCATAAAAAACCATAAAAGTTTTGGGAAAGGTCTGGAAAACCCTTTTTCAAAATGGTTTTCCAGTAATGATGCAACAAAAGGCTTGCCATTCAAGAGGCCTGACTCATTTCAAATGTTCAAGCTGTGACATTGATGAGTATAGATCTGTCATCCATAATCAAAAATACAACTTCAAAAATTTAAAATTGGTTAAGTTTTTTGCGGAGCTTTTTTTCAAAAAAGCGACCCGCAGGATGCACTAACTATATTCTATCAGTAATCAGAAATTTACACTTTGCCACTTTACACGCTTCTTAAGTTTTTTCTCGCCAATCCAGATTTTTTTATTTGATTCCATGTCGATTATTTCAAGATTGACCTGATAATAGATCACTGTGTCCTGGGTAGCCTTATCAACAATTGAATTGATTGTTCCGCTTAGAATGAAGTCAGCCCCTATTTCTTTTCTGTTTTTCTTCACAGTTGAGGGTAGGGCATTTGCTGCCTGATCATCCCTTTCTTCTCTTATTTCACCCCTTTCATTTTTTGCTGCGACAAAGTCCACCTTGCCGGAATTGAGAAGGGCTCTTTCAAGGTCCTTGGTGAATGTCTCTGTGCTGATGTGCTCATGGGTCATGTTTCTTATCTGGCCTACAATCACAACAGGGTTTCTGAACTTCCTGGATGAGAAGTCCCCTGTCCACCTTTGTTTCAGGGCGTCATCAATCATTGCCTCTGACACCATTCTTGAGTCAGTATCGTTCCATTTTCCGCTCAGATCCACCTGCTCTTCAGGGTCTATTCTTTTTACGCTTCCGCAAGCGCAGAGCATGAAAACAAGAATAGCCGAAACAGTCATTGTAAGTATATTTTTCATTGTCGTCTCCGAATATTTGGTTGCCAAGATTACCTTTGCATTTCTATGTTTACTTATCAGAAAAATGCGGCCTTTATAAGGTTTTTCGAATAGTCGGTGGCAGGATTTGCAAAAACTTCCTGAGTCTTTCCTGATTCCACAATCTGACCGGACTTCATGATGAGTATGTCATGGGAAATGGCCTTAAGAACCTTTAGATCATGGGAAATGAAAATATAGGCAAGATTATATTCTTCCTGAAGTTTTACCAGAAGATCAAGCACCTGGAACTGAACGGCCCTGTCAAGGGACGATGTCGGTTCATCGAAGATCATGAGTTCCGGCCTCAGGATAATAGCCCTTGCTATGGCAATCCTCTGGCGCTGACCACCAGAAAACTCATGCGGATATCTGTGACGCATTGCAGGATCAAGACCAACCTCTGAAAGAGCTTTAATTATCATCTCTTCCTTTTTTTCTTTTGACGGCTTGGGTGTTAATAGACCAAGACCTTCTCCAACTATTTCGCCTGCTGTCATTCTTGGGCTGAGGCTGGCAAAAGGATCCTGGAAAACAACCTGCATTTTTTTTCGAAGAGGTCTGAGTGTCTTCTGATCCATTTTTTCTATGTTTTTTTCATCAAGCTCTATGCTCCCGGAGCTTTTGATTAGCCTTAGGAGCGCAAGCGCAAGTGAAGATTTTCCAGATCCGCTTTCTCCGGCTATGCCAAGTGTGCAACCTTTTTTTATAGAAAAAGAAGCCTTGCTGACTGCCTGAAATTTTTCCTTTTTGAATCCGAAGAAGCTGCCTCCAGTATCAAAATCGACATCAAGATCCTTTACTTTCAGAACCTCTTTTGCATTTTCCTGAGTTTCTTTTTTCTGAAAGCTGATTTCTGTGGTTATGAGGCTTTTTGTGTATTCGTGGCTCTGTTCCCTGAAAATGTCCGATGTTTTTCCGGATTCTACTATCTGGCCATCTTTCATTACAGCTATTCTGTCAGAAAAATTTTTAAGTATATCAAGGTCATGGCTTATGAAAAGTACAGCCATTCCGAATTTTTTCTGTAAGTCTTTGATGAGGCAAAGTATCTGGGCCTGGACAGTGACATCGAGTGCTGTGGTTGGCTCATCTGCAATCAGAAGTTCAGGATTATTTGCCAGCGCCATTGCTATCATTACCCTTTGCCTCTGACCGCCTGAAAGCTGATGAGGGTAATTAGTTATTTTTTTATCAGGATCAGGGATTCCTGTCAGGTCGAGCAGTTCAATGACCCTGTCTTTTGCTTTTTTGCCCTTTATTCCCTGGTGGATCAGAAGCATTTCTTCTATCTGTCTGCCTATTTTATGCAGAGGATTAAGTGCAGAAAGAGGCTCCTGGAATATCATTGATATTCTGTCTCCCCTGATTTTCCTCATTTCAGCTTCCGAAGCTTTTGAGAGATCCTTGTCCCTGAATGTTATCCTGCTTTCTTTGGAAAAAAAAGCGTATGTTGGCAGAAGTCTTAGAATCGAGTGAGCTGTGGCTGATTTGCCAGATCCGCTTTCCCCTGCAAGGGCAAATGTCTCGCCCTGCATTATTTCAAATGAAATGCCCTTGACGGCTTCAACTTTATTCTGGCCAGATATGAAGGACACTCCGAGATTTTCAATTTTCAGAAGACGGTTTTCGTTCATTTTTATCTCTATTGCCCCCTCTGGGAAAAATGTCTGGGGTCCATTGCATCGCGAAGACCTTCACCAATGAAAACTAACATGCTGAGCATGGCCGCAAGCGTAACGAATGCAGAAATTCCAAGCCATGGCGCATGGAGGTTCGCCTTGCCCTGGGCAAGAAGTTCGCCGAGTGAAGCTGATCCTGGAGGAAGTCCGAATCCAAGGAAATCCAGTGAGGTGAGGGTGGTTATTGCTCCTGTCAGAAGAAACGGCAGGAATGTTAGCGTTGCGACCAGAGCGTTCGGAAGAATGTGTCTGAAAATAATGGATGTGCTTGTTATTCCAAGGCTTCTTGCGGCCTTGACATAGTCGAGGTTTCTTCCTTTGAGGAATTCAGCCCTGATGGGACCTACAAGTGCCATCCAGCCGAAAGCGAGGGTTATGGCAAGCAGCCATCCATAGTTCGGCTCCACAAAGCTTGAAAGAATTATAAGAAGAAAAAGAACCGGCATTCCTCCCCATATTTCCATGAATCTTTGGCCTGCAAGATCAGCGAGTCCTCCGAAATATCCCTGGATGGCTCCAGCTGCTATCCCAAGAGCGGAACTCGTAATTGTGAGGCAGAGGCCGAACAGCACTGAAACTCTGAATCCATATATCAGTCTTGCAAAAACATCTCTGCCCTGGTCATCTGTACCAAGCCAGTTTTTGAGATTAGGAGGGCAGGGCGCAGGCTGGGTCAGATCATAATTGGTTGAATCATATCTGTATTTTATAGCTGGCCAGGCTATCCATCCTTTTTTATTTATCAATTCTTTGACGTAGGTTTCGGCATAATCAGGCTCCGTGCCAAAATATCCGCCAAAAGTCGTTTCCGGGTAAGATTTCAGAAACGGATAGTAGAGCACTCCGTTGTATTTAACCACAACAGGTCTGTCGTTCGCTATCACCTCAGCAAAAAGCGAGACAATGAAAAGCAGCATGAATATTCTTAAAGACCAGATGGCCCTTTTGTTTGATTTGAATGCCTGGATTCTTCTTTTTGTTACTGGAGACATATATATTCCCATTACACTATTATTGTTTTGGTCTTAAAGCTTGATCTCGTTTGGCAATTAGCCGATTCGTAGATCGGATTAGAGCGCCCTTTCCTTGTAAGCCGATGCCGGTCTTGGCCTCCGGCTGGTCGCTTTTTGAAAAAAGCTTCGCAAAAACTTTATGGTTTTGGAACGCTTACTTAAAAACTATAAAGTTTTTGAGGGTTATGGGGACTTTTTTATCCCTGCTCCCTTGACGCAAAATCTATCCTCGGATCGACAAGAACATAAGTAATATCACTCACAAGGTTCATGACGAGTCCTATAAGTGTGAATATGTAGAGAGATCCGAACATGACAGGGTAGTCCCTTGTCAGGGTTGATTCAAAGCCAAGAAGACCTAAGCCGTCAAGTGAGAAAACCACTTCTATGAGAAGCGATCCGGTAAGAAACATGGAAACAAATGCTGCCGGGAATCCGGAAATTACAAGAAGCATTGCATTCCTGAAAACATGGCCGTAAAGGATTTTATTGTCTTCAAGTCCCTTTGCCTTTGCTGTAGTTACATACTGTTTGCCGATTTCATCAAGAAACGAATTTTTTGTAAGCATAGTGAGTGTTGCCATTCCTCCCAGAACAAGTGTTCCGACAGGAAGAACAAGGTGCCAGAAATAATCAATCGCTTTTCCGAAAATGGAGAGGCTGTCAAAATTTTCAGAAACAAGTCCCCGAAGAGGAAAAATTGAAAGATAATTGCCCCCGGCAAAAAGGACTATTAGGATAACTGCAAACAGAAAGCCTGGAACCGCATTTCCTATGATGATTGCGCTGCTTGTCCAGATATCGAAATGAGAGCCGTGCTTAATGGCTTTTTTTATTCCAAGGGGAATGCTGGCAAAATAAATTATGAGAGTGCTCCATACTCCAAGAGAAATAGAGACCGGAAGTTTCTGAATTATTATATCCAGAACTTTTTGGCCTTTGAAGAAGCTTTCTCCAAAATCAAAGACAATATAGCTCCTGAGCATTTTTACATATCTTTCCCAGATCGGCCGGTCAAACCCATAGAGCTTTTCAATCTCCTTGACAAGGGCAGGATCCATTCCCCTTGCGCCTCTGTATCCGGGTTTGTCACCCTGTCCTGATTTGACAATTTCGCCCTGTCCCTGGGTCACCCTTTCCATATGCTCTCCGCCCTGACCCTGGAGTTTCGCGATCATCTGATCTACCGGGCCGCCCGGTGCGAGCTGAATGACAAAAAAATTGATGGTCATTATGCCGAGCAGTGTGGGGATTATCAGCAGTAATCGCCTTATGATGTAAGCAGCCATATTTTACCTTTTCAGCAAGCTGTTGATTCTATTTTCTTTTTCTTCATTGATCCACCAATTCATGATGGATACGCTGTTGTATTTGGGGAGAGGTTCTTTTCTCTCGAATTTGTCCACGTATGCAACCCTTATTGCCGGCAGATGCCACTGCGGAATCATGTAATAGTTCCAGAGCAGAACTCTGTCCAGCGCCTGGCAGGTGGTTATGAGTGTTTTTCTGTCTTTTGCCGTAATCAGCTTTTCAACAATTGAATCCACGGCAGGATTCTTTATTCCTGCCATATTTCTGCTTCCAGGAGAGTCTGCCGCCGAAGAATGCCAGAATTCAAGCTGCTCATTGCCAGGCGAAAGTGATTGGCCAATGCCTCCAACAATCATATCAAAATCAAAGCTGTTGACTCTGTTTATGTATTGGGCAGTATCAACAAGTCTTATGGATACTTTTATGCCTAATCTCTCAAGATTTCTTTTAAAAGGAAGGCAGACACGCTCAAAGTTTTTCTGGTGTATTAGTATTTCGAAACGGAAAGGTTGATCTGTTTCCTTATTTATTCTTTTCATGTCTTTAACTATAAAACCGGCTTCGTTGAGGAGCTTATCAGCCTTTTTAAGATTTTCCCTCAGCTTGTCCCTGTCTCCGCTTACTGGGAGCTTAAACGGCTTTGAAAAAAGATCATCCGGAAGCTCATCCCTGAAAGGGGAAAGAAGTTTCAGCTCTTCCTCAGATGGCAGGCCAGAGCTTGCAAGCTCAGAGTTTGAAAAATAACTGCTGCTTCTTTTATATTGTCCGTAAAAAAGCGCCTTGTTGCTCCATTCAAAATCAAGGGCCTGGGTAAGTGCTTCCCTTACCTTTCTATCGGAAAAAAAGTCTCTCCTCGTATTAAAAACAAAACCCTGCATGCCCTGGGGCATTTCATGGGGAATCAGCTCTTTTTTTATCACGCCATTATCAAAGAATTTTCCGGTATACTGTGTAGCCCAGTTCTTTGCGGAAGATTCGGTTATGAAATCGTATTTTCCGGCCTTGAAGGCTTCGAGTGATACTGTGTCATCCCTGAAATATTCATACGAGATTTTTTCGAAATTATATCTTCCCTTGCACGCAGGGTGATCTTTGGCCCAATATTCCGGGTTTCTCTTATAAGTAACGCTTTTTCCAGGAATAAACTTGTCTATTAGATAAGGGCCGCTTCCAACGGGGATTTCAAGCCCTCCCTTTGAAAAATCCCTGCTTTCCCAGAAATGTTTTGGAAGAACTGTCAGCTGACCGAGTATCAGTGGCAGTTCCGGGTTTTTGCCATCCTTGAAAGAAAATTTAATCCTTTTTTCATCAAGTGTTTCGGCTTTTACAACATCCCTGTAATACTGCTTGTACATCGGAGCCCCTTTGGAAACGAGGAGCTTGAATGTGAATTCCACATCTTCTGCTGTTATTTGTGTTCCGTCGCTGAATCTTGCCTTTGGATTTATATGGAAAATTATCCAGGATTTGTCAGAAGGCATTTCCATTTTTTCCGCAATCAAACCGTATCTTGCGAATACTTCGTCATCAGCAGATTCAGTGAGCGTATCAAAAAGAAGGTCAACTCCGGCTGCTGCGGCTCCTTTGATAATGAATGGGTTGAAGCTGTCAAATGTCCCGTTTGCCTCGGCCCTGTAATGTCCCGCCTTGGGCGCATCGGGATTTACATAATCAAAATGTTTGAAGTCAGAAGGGTATTTGGGCGGATTGCCAAGTGAAAGGGCGTGGGTTGTGTGCGTTTCGGCGGAATATGCTGAAGCAGCCCATAAAAGACTTATGCATAGAATAATAAATTTTTTCATTGCCCATCATTCTCAAAGTAGGCGCCCAAGCTCTTAGGCTTGCGCAGCATTAATTTTCGTCATTTTTCCGTAAATCGAGCATTGATCCGAATGCCTCCGGGGAGGCAATGTAGCCCATATAAACCAAAGACAAATAGGAATCATAAGGACATTTAATGACACCACTATTATGGTGAGTGCCTCCGGCGGGTCGCTTTTTGCAAAAAAACTCCGCAAAAACTTTATAATGGCGTATTGGGATCAAAAGAATTCCCACAGTCATTTATTGCATTATTTTAATCAGGGCGTTTTTTTGATTCATCATGTGATAGTATCCTCACAAACTATAAAGTTTAAGGGGACGTGGGGGGATTTTTTCAAAAATTCCCCACATTTTATTTTTAAGCCCCAAATTTGTTTTGAGGCAAAAAAATCAAAATGCTTAACTATCATGATTTCTGATTAACGCCTGAAGCAGTCTCTTCAATGCTTTTAACAGTAATGACAGCCGCTTTTTTGTTATCAAGGTATTTTTTTGCTAAAGCAGCCACTTCAGTTTTCTTAATTGATTTATGATCCTGCATGGCGTTTTTTGACCATGTGAATTTTTCAGGTTTCTGAACTGACCCTGTCATTACTCCGCTGACCCAGTAGATGTTTTTCTGGAGTTTTTCTTTCAGCGCAGTCAGTACTGGATTGATGGCCTGCTCGAACTCCTCATCCGTTATTTCTGAATTGCTTAGCCCTGCCGCTATATCCATTGCCACCTTCTTTATTTCATCGGCCTTTTCAGTGCTTGAATTTATAAGCACATGAATTCCGGCAGAACCTTCATAATTCATCTCTATGTCAAAGATTGCGGCAGGAGAATAGGTTTCTCCGAGTTTTTCCCTGACAACTTTTATGAGTCTGTTTTCAAGTACAGAAGAAAGAATGTTGAGTCTTCTTATGGTTTTAAGATCATTTATGCTTTTGATGTCAGGAGTCGGCCAAACAATGTGGATGGAAGCGTTTTTTTCCTGGCTTTTGACCGAAAGATCCAGTTTTTTTCCTTCAGGGAAGTTCAGTTTTACCTGCTGGATTTTAGTAAAAGGCTTCTTTTTTTTCATGGAACCGAAATATGCTGATACCAGTCTTGTAAGTTCAGCTTCGTCAAAGTCACCGGCAACGCTTATTTCCATAGCTGATTCTGCAATCGATGGCGCTATCCACGATTTAAGGTCGTTGACCACAAATTTTTTCAGAGTGTTCGGATCTGGCATCATGAATCTCTGGTCATTTCCTGAAAGGAAATATGGAGCCTTGATTCTCATCAATCCATCTGCGGATTTGGTAAACCCTTCATAATCCTGTTCATGTTGCTTGATTTTTCTTTCAAGGGTTTCATCCCTGAATCCTGGGTCAGAAATCTGGGAGTAAACAAGGTCGAAAAGTGTCGTAAGATCTTCCTTGGAAGAAGAGCACTGATAATTAAACCTTTCTCCACTGGTCTGAAACGAGGAACTGATATTTTTGCCTGCCAGAACTTTTTGAAGATCCTCGGCAAGATATGTTGCGGTGCCGCTTTGATTCATTACTGCTTCTGAAATGAAGCCAAGCCCGGGTTTTGTTTTTGGCTCAGAGATTTTTCCATCCCCGAATGCCACGGACATCATTATTTCATCGGCTTTAAAAGCGGTTTTTTTATAATGAAGAACTACCCCGTTTTCAAATTCCAGAGTTGTGATGTCAAGATCCTTGTCTTTTGTTTTTTTTATGATTTTCCCTGGATTTGCAGGAACTTTCAGATAAGGGAATTTGATGTCTGTTTTTCCGGATGGTTTTTCTGTGGCAAGAGACTTGCCATTTTCATATGCAGCTATAATCTGGTCTTCAGCTTTGGATGCCTTATCTGATACATCGGCATTTCCAGTGAGTAGAACCAATCTGTGATCGTCCTTCCAGATTTCCTTGAATGCTTTTTCAAAATCTTCGGCTTTCAGAGAGGCAATAAAAGGAGCGAATGTTTTTTTCTGGTATTCAGGAGAAATGAAAACCCTGCCGTCATTCATGCTATCAATGATTTCATTGGCAAGAGCCTTGCTGTCTCTGGTTGGAGCAGTAGCTATTTCTCTGTCTATTCCTGAAAGTACCTTTTTTTTGACCCTTTCGGACTCGGCTTTGTCAAACCCGAATTTTAAGGCTGTTTCAATTTCCTTGGATATGGAAGATAGGGCGCTTTCCCAGTTTTTCTGCTCACAACTGGCGTATACAGCTGTATGGTCAATTTCCCTTAATGATATACCTGTCCCTGAATATACCTTTGTAAAGGGAGAATTCTTTTTTCTTGCTATGGAATCAAGGCGTTCCTGAAGAATGCCCATTGCCATCATTTTTACCATGGCGTCTTTTTCTGCTTCAATGGTATCAGGTTTGGCAGGCACGCTTCTTACAGTGTTTATGCTTACAGTTGTGCCTCCTGCTTCTTTTTCATACTGATAAAAGGCCTTGGTTCCTTTATGATCTACAGTGCCAAGTTCGGGTTCCTGTCTTTTTTCAGCCCTTGGTTTAATACCTGAAAAATGCTTTTTTACGAGATCTTCAGCTTTTTTGACGTCGGTTTCGCCAACAATTACAACCATCATTCTGTCAGGTCTGTACCATGCATCATAGAAATCTTTTATAAGCCTTGTATTTGCTGTCTTTATGACTTCTTCGGAACCAATCGGAATTCTTTCCGTAATTCTGAGGCCGTTGAAAATGAATTTCTGGGTTGCTATTGCAATTCTGTATTCGGCGCTGTTTCTTACTCTTTTTTCTGAAAGAATGACTCCCTTTTCGTTTTCAACTTCATCAGGCAGAAGCAGGGCGTCTTCAGCAAATTCAGAAAGAACAGAAAGTCCCTTGTCCATATTTTTTTCATCGCCCGAAGGAAGCATAATATCGTATATGGCTGTATCATAGCTTGTTCTTGCATTCAGGTCGCTTCCGTAATCCATGCCTATGCTCTGGAAATATTTTACCAGTTCACCAGGCGGATAGCTTTTCGTGCCATTGAAGAGCATGTGCTCAAGAAAATGGGCAATGCCTTCCTCTCCTTGATTTTCATATCCTGATCCTGCCTGAATATTAAGATGAATGCTTACTCTGCCTTCAGGTTTTTTGTTTTTCATGATCACATATCTGAGGCCGTTTTCAAATTTGCCTGTTGTCATTGCTGGATCCTGTTCGAGGTCGCTGACAGAATTAGGCCAAGAATATCGACCTGTAGGATCTGATGCCTGACTGCCTGATTTTTGGTTTATTGCTTCGGGGCCTTGTGTGTTTTTTGGGGCGCATCCCTGGGTAAATAAAAAAACAAGGAGTATGGCGGATAAAAGCAATTTTTTCATTCGTATAAGCTCCATATGTTATGGCTGTTTGTTTAGAAGGCACAAAACATAGCATAAGTCTTTAATATGTGCACGGGCTTTGTTTGTGGCCATGTTGATGATTTTTCTGTTATTTGGCAACACTCCTTGGAGGCTTTAAAAACCTTTGAATTGACATGCCTGCTTTCGGATAGTACAGCTTGTGATGATTTTGAAACAGGGGAAGCTGGTGAAAATCCGGCGCGGGCCCGCCACTGTGACCGGAGATGAACAACATATTTCCGCAAGCCAGATTACCTGTTATTCCAATTCTAAATCAAAGCGCTATCCCAATAAATGGATAGGGTTGGCATCGTCGTCAGCTCCAAGAGCGTACAAACCACGTACGTTTGCGTCGCTTCCTCCTTGCCGCCTTGATTTCATCTTTGATTTAAAAATGGAATATAATAACCATTTTAAAGGCATGCTCAATATATGAGCTTGCGCCCTCGTGGAACGGGGCAGCCTTGTAAATGACTGTTTATTGTTATCTGGGCAAAATACGGTGCCCCGGAGAATCCAATTGAAATATTTCGGTTGAAATATTTTGGATTTTTCGGGGCTTTTTTATTTTCGAGAGGCCATTTTGGACAAAACGATTACGGTTTATTTGATCAGGCATGGAGAAACAACTGCCCAGACAAGGGGACTCTTTTCAGGCATATCAGATCTTCCATTAACTGAAATTGGCAGAAGTCAGGCTGATGCTCTGTCTTTTCGGTCTGATTTGTCCGAAATACGGACCTGTATTTCAAGCCCTCTTTCAAGATGCACGGAAACAGCTGAAAGAGTATTCAGCGGCAGGGTTGTTTTTGATGAAGATCTTGTCGAGATCGATTTTGGAGGTTGGGAGATGAAAACATGGCAGGAAATTTCGGAAAAATACCCTGAAAAAGCTGAAAAATGGCTCAGGCAGGAAGGTGATTTCTGTTTTCCTGACGGAGAGTGCATTAAAGGTTTTTTTGAAAGAATAGAGATAGTTGCGGGAAAAATTAAAGAATATGCACTTTCTGATAAAAAACATAAAATTGCTGTTTGTACCCACGGAGGAGTCATCAAAAGTCTTATCTGTCTGTGGCTTGGTATCCCTCCTGAAAAGCATTTTCATTTTGCGGCTGATATCGCGTCCGTTTCCTGCCTTAGCATCTCAGCCGGCTTCGGATATCTTTCATTTCTAAATGACACGTCCCATTTGAATTCAGTTTATTTAGGTGGCACAGGGGAAAACACGAATGGGTAAGATTGTTTTCATCACAGGTGGCTGTAGAAGCGGCAAGAGTGCTTATGCCCTGAAAATAGCCGAAGAAATATCAAAAACGAGAATCTATCTGGCGACCTGTCCATCTGGAGTGGACGATGAGATGGATTCAAGAATTGAAAAACATATAAATGAAAGGGACGAAGGCTGGAAAACAGTTGATGAGCCAGTTGACATTGCTGGAGTCATACTTGAGCAAGGGAGCAAAGACGTTATTCTTGTCGACTGTCTAACTCTCTGGGTCAGTAATCTCATGCAACGGGCTTTTAATAATAAGATCGGGATTACCGAGGAAGAAGTCTCTGATTATTGTATGGATATAATTAAAGCCTGCCAAAGCGTTTCTGCGTCAGTCATATTTGTAACAAACGAGACAGGCATGGGCATTGTTCCTGATAACAAAGCATCCCGTGATTTCAGGGATCTTCTCGGAAGATGCAATCAGGTGATGGCTTCCAGGGCTGACTCCGCTTATTTGATGGTTTCAGGGATTCCTTTGAAGCTGAAGTGAACTTTTAATCATAAGAATATGCGGCTGTCTTCAATTCTCAGCTTTGCCTTATATGACTTAGTTTGAAAATTTTAGGTTCTGAAAGTAACAGTGTCTGTAACAATCCATTTAAACCATAAAGTATTTGCGAAGCTTTTTTCAAAAAGCGACCCGACGGAGGCAATCTAAACAAATGAATTTACTGAACGAAACACTCAAAAAAATAACCGGAATAGATGAAAACTCTAAGAATGCTGCGAAGCAAAGGCTTGAAAGACTTACAATGCCTTATTGGGCCATGGGACGACTGATGGATCTTGCTGAAGAACTTGCTGGAATTACAGGCAATGTTTCTCCTCAATTTGAAAAAAGAACGGCAGTAATAATGGCCGCAGATCATGGGATAGCAGACGCTGGTGTCAGTAGCTTCCCCAAGGAAGTGACCGCCCAGATGGTTTATAACTTTCTGCGTGGCGGAGCCGGAATCAATGCCATGGCAAACATGGCCAGGGCAAAGGTTAAGGTTGTCGATATGGGAGTGGCAAGTCCGCTTGAAGGAATTGAAACACATAGAGATTTTATTTCATGCCCGGTTGCCAAAGGCACAATGAATATGGCCAAAGGCCCGGCTATGACAGTAGGCCAGGCTGTGGAATCCATAGAAAAAGGTATTAGAATAGCTTTGGAACTTGCTGCTGATACGGATATTTTTGCCATAGGCGAAATGGGTATAGGTAATACAACTCCAAGCAGCGCTATTGTATCGGTGCTTACAGGCATATCGCCTTCAGAAGCAACCGGGCGTGGAACCGGCATCGATGACGAGAAACTTTCATTCAAAATTTCCATGATAGAAAAATCCATTGAAATCAATAATCCTGACCCATCAAATGGGATTGATGTCTTGTCCAAAATCGGAGGATTCGAAATTGGTGGAATGGCCGGAATAATTCTTGGCGCAGCTTCGGTCAGGAAGCCTGTAATTATAGACGGCTTTATATCAACAGCTTCAGCACTTATTGCGGATTCAATATGTCCTTTGTCCAGACTTTATATGATACCTTCTCACAAGAGTGTGGAGCAAGGGCATATCAGGGCGCTCGAAAAACTCGGTAAAAAGCCTCTTTTAGATTTGGGGTTAAGGCTTGGAGAAGCCACTGGCGCAGTTCTCTGTATGCCTTTTGTTGAAGCGGCCTCAAGGCTTCTTACTGATGTTGCCACATTTGATGAGGCAGGAGTCAACGGCGGTGAATAAAATGTTCAAAGGTTTTTTTTCTGCCCTGTCATTTCTGACTATAATTCCTGTACCTGGGAAAATGTCCGGAAGCTCTGATGATCTTGGGGAATCCATAGTCTTTTTCCCTGTGGTAGGACTCTTTATAGGCCTTGCTACAGCAATATCAGATTCCTTTCTTTTCTGCTTTTTCCCGCCCTTGGTCAGGTCAGTGTTATGTATGTTTTTTATGGTGTCCATTTCAAAAGGGCTTCACCTTGACGGCCTTGCAGATACTGCAGACGGCTTCTTAAGTTCAAGGCCCAGGGATAGAATTCTTGAGATAATGCGTGACAGCAGGATTGGAACCATGGGGGCAGCTGCACTCGTCAGTATTATGCTTTTGAAAACCTCTGCTCTTTTCTCTTTGAACGGAGACTTAAGAACCAGGGCACTTGTTATGGCTCCAATAGCTGGCAGATGTTCCATGTCCATAATCATGACTTTTTTCAGATACGCGAGAAAGGACGGAGGCCTTGCTTCTGTATTTTATGAAAAAGCCACAATAAAAACAGGCATCGTTTCAGCCTTGTTTTTTGCTATTGCGGGTCTTTCAATTAACGGATTATCCGGTTTTTTTATTTCGTCAGCAGCAATTGCATTCATCTATTTATGGGGGCTTTGCTCAAAAAGAATGATCGGCGGATTCACTGGCGACACTCTGGGCGCAGGTTGCGAGCTGACAGAAGCATTTGCTTTGGTATGCTTCTCAATGATAGGTTAGTTTTTTTAGAAGTATGGCATTGTTTGAATTAAAAACATCCGGAAGTAAGGTGCTTAAGCCGGAAGGCTTGTGCACCACCTAAGGTACAAAGCATGGTGAAAATATGAACAGCAGGATTCTTTTGTTTACAGGCGACGGCAAGGGCAAAACTACAGCCGCAATAGGCATGGCTTTAAGGGCTTGGGGCCAGGGGCTTAAAGTCATTGTTGTCCAGTTTGTCAAAGATTTTCAGAATACAGGAGAGTTCAAGGCAATAAAAAAGCTTGATGGAATTGATATTGTCCAGCTTGGTCTTGGTTTCCCTCCTTCAGACAAAAGCAGTCTCGAATTTGAAAAGCACAAGCAAAAATGCAACGAAGCACTTTTATTTGTTTCAGAAATATTAGTTAAAAACGAATCTGGTTTCATTGTTCTTGACGAGGTCTGTTTCGCTGTTTCAGCTGGCTTGATTGAAGAGCAGAAAGTTGCAGAAATGATAAAAGCCGCCCCTGACAATTTGATAATCGCCCTTACTGGCAGAGGTGCAACACCCGGATTGATTGAAATTGCTGATACTGTAACGGAAATGAAGTGTATTAAACATGGTTACGAATCAGGCATAAAGGCTCAGCTTGGCGTAGAGTATTGATTTCCCTTTTGCGCCCTTATTCAGGTATTCCTCATTCTAATATGCGAAAAAGCGTATGTCTTGTTTGCGTGGCATGACTTTCAGCTTTTTGGGGAATTAATAGCCTGCTAAATAAACAGAAGGTATTTATACATGGAAACTTCCATTCTTTTTGAACTTGTTGTTATTTCAGGGCTTTCCATAGCTGTTATTTTTGTCTGCCATAAGATCAAAATACCGGCAATAGTCGGTTTTCTCATAACCGGAGTAATTGCCGGGCCTAACGGACTCGGACTTGTGGACGCTGTCCATGAGGTCGAGCTTATGTCTGAAATTGGCATTATCCTCCTTCTTTTCACCATCGGCCTTGAAATGTCTGTAGGGCATCTGATGAGGCTTAAAAAATCCGTATTTGTGGGCGGCGCTTTGCAGGTTGTTCTAACAATCGTCGCGGCCTGGCTTTTTGCAGGATTATGCGGATTCAATACAGGCTCTGGTATTTTCATGGGATTCCTCGCATCCCTTTCTTCCACTGCCATTGTTTTGAAGTTGTTTCAGGAAAAGGGCGAGGTTTATACTCCGCACGGTAATATTTCATTTTCCATGCTTATTTTTCAGGACATTGTGATTGTTCCCATGATGCTTGTCCTGCCTTTTCTTGCTGGTCATAAAGATGCGGCGAGTTTTTCAGCTGTTGTTCTTGCCGCAAAAGCAGGCGGTTTCTTCCTGTTTTTTTTCGTTGTTTACAAATACCTTGTTCCCCAGATTCTTGCTTCTGTTGTTAAAACCAGGGATAAAGAGCTTTTTCTGCTCACTACGCTTGCGCTGTGTTTTTCGATTGCCCTTTTCACATCAAAAATAGGTCTGTCTCTTTCGTTAGGAGCCTTTCTGGCAGGTCTTATAATGTCAGAGTCCGAATACAGCATGAATGCCATAGAGGGGATTCTGCCTTTCAGGGATGTTTTTACGAGCCTGTTTTTCGTTTCTGTTGGCATGCTCATGGACATCCGTTTCTTTTTATCAAATATATCGACAGTATTGCTTGTTACCGCTTCAATCATACTAATTAAAATAGTTACTGCGTCGGTCTCATCCCTTGCCATAAGATTCCCGGTACGGCCTTCTCTGCTTGTTGGATTTTCATTATGCCAGATCGGTGAGTTTTCATTTATTCTCGCAAAGTCAGGGCAAAAAATTGGTTTGCTTTCCGAACATAATTATCAGCTTTTTCTTGCCTCTAGCATTGTGACAATGGCATTGACTCCTTTTTTGATGAAGTTAGGGCCAATGGCATCAGGCCTTTCCCTGAAATATTCTGTTTTCAGAAAACTTGATGAGAGAAGCGAGGAGCCGGAGCTTGAAGAAAACGTTTGCACCCTTGAGACCTGCGATCATCTCGTAATTGCAGGATTCGGGCTTGGTGGCAGAAATATAGCCCATGCTGCAAGGGCTGCCGGGATATTTTATAATATTATAGAAATGAATCCTGACAATGTGAAAAAGGCAAAGAAGCAGGGTGAGCCCATTGCTTATGGAGACGTTACCCATATGGCAGTTCTTGAGAATGCCGGAATAAGCAGGGCCAGGGTTTTTGCCGTTGTCATATCTGATCCCCTTGCAACTCGCAGGGTTGTGGCTCTGGCCAGAAAAATGAATTCTTCACTTCATATAATTGTAAGAACTAGATTCCTTAAGGATATTGATCCTTTGGTCAGGCTTGGAGCCAATGATGTAATTCCTGAAGAATTCGAGACATCCATTGAGATGTTCACCAGGGTTCTTTCAAAATATCTCATACCAAGATTTGAAATAGAAAGATTCACTTCAGAAATAAGATCCAAAGGCTATGAAATGCTCAGGAGCTTTGAGACAAAACATGACGCTGCCCATGCCCTGAGTACTCATTTTACTGATATGGATCTGGCTTCCTTCAGGATTGAAAAAGGCTCTTTTCTTGACGGGAAAACCCTTGAGGAATCAGACTTAAGGAAAAAGCATGGTTTGAATGTTATAGCCATAAAAAGGGGAGTTGAATTTATCTCAAATCCAGATAGCTCATTAAGGCTTTTTGAAGGTGATACTGTCTATCTTTTTGGCGAGAGAAGCGGCTTGCCTGATAAGGAGGCCTTGTTTTCAGCTTCAATGTAATTGTAATGAAAATGGGTAACTCTTCAGCTTGGCATGTTTATTCTTGGAAAACCCTTTTTGAAAAAGGCTATGTTCCCCTTAGATGATGAAAAGCGAAATAACAATCCTTTTTGGACTTATGGATCTTGGGGAACTTTTTGTAAAAAGTTCCTTAAGTCCCCTCAAAAACTTTATGTTTTTATTATGATCAGACGCAAATGCCCTAAAATTGTGTATGCACTGTCTAATTACCTGAAAGTTTTTGCGGAGCTTTTGTAAAGCGGCGGGCGCTTTGGCACCATTTTGCGTCTGCTTTGGCACCACTCGCTAATGAATTTACGCAAAAACAAGCCCGTCAAAAAAATGTCGATTATAAAGCCCTGGCCAGAAAAAATTAATTCCACTGACCGGGGCTTTGTTTATCAATAATTTGTGAAGATCAGTTCTTTTCCCTCTGTGGCACTTTTTTGAGAGACAGAATATCTCAGCTTTATTTCCAGCTGTTTAAAATCCTTGAACACTTCACGTATTTCAGGCAGGTCGTTTATGGTCAGAAGAAACTTGCCTTTCACGCTTCCGAGTATCCCTGCCATTTCCTTATAATTATCCAGCTCCATATTATGTTTGTAGTATGGGGCCTTATAGTAAGGCGGGTCAATAAAAAAGAAGGTGTCTGG